>CAZUCM010000296.1:0-4636 GCA_964619235.1 uncultured Terriglobales bacterium | reverse complement strand
GATTTCCTTGACCCGCGCGGGATCGTCGACGCCCGGCAGCTGCACCAGGATCTGATACTGGCCCATGCCATGTTCTTCGATCACCGGTTCGCTGACACCGAGCTGGTCAATACGGTTGCGAATCGTCTCAATCGCCTGCGTCACCGCCCGGTTCTTCAGGTCGTTCATGCTGCTCGGCTTCATCGTGATGAGCCAGTTGTTGTCCGACTCCGAAGCCAGGTTATATTCCGGCAGGCGATCGTTGACCAGGGTCCGCAGATCGGCCGAACTCTCGGGCGGAACGCCTTTGAGCTGGATATGATCGGGCTGGGTGGCCGCCTCGGGCATCGAAATGTCGGCATAGGGGATGTTCTTCGACTTCAGGTCGTCCTTCAGCCGGTCCACCACCCGTTCCGCATCCGCCCGCACCGCGTCATCCACCTGCACCTGCAAGATGAGGTGCGTGCCGCCCTTCAGATCCAGGCCAAGGTGAATCCGGTCCTGGATGCTTTGCACGATCCCCTGCTTGCTCCAACTAGCCGGCCAGCCGATGATGCCGAAGGCAAAAACCACCAGCACCACAACGATAAAAGCGGACTTCCAGAGAAGATTCTTGTTCATGGATAAACTCAGTTGTTCGTCGGTTAACTTCTATTTCCCCGCCACTATTTCCCCACCTTCGGCCGGCGTCACCGATACGATGGAGGCCCGTTGCACTTCAACCCGCAAATTGTCGGGAGGAACCCGCAGGTGAATATAATCGTCGCGCAAGGCCACAACCGTGCCGCGCAATCCGCCGCCGGTAACCACTTTGTCGCCGGTTTTCAGCTCTCCCAGCATCTTCTTCCACTGCTTCTGCCGCCGCTGCTGGGGCATGATCAGCAGGAAATAAAAAACGGCAAAAATAAAGACCAGCGGCAGCAGCATCATTGCTCCGCCTCCACCGGCCTGGGCTGCGTACATTGCCATTACCTTATCCATTCTCTCGTACAAACCTCGCTTTCGGGTAAATCACCGCGGGTGCGGGTGGCTTCGCTCAACCCCGCACGCTATTGAAACCCGCGTCCAAACTGGGGCCCGTAAGAACCTGAAACCGGCTCCCTCGCGAAACTTAGCGGGGATCCTGAAGGTGTCATGAGGGCACACTGGTAGGAGCGCTCGTAAATTCCCCGAAAGAGATAGATTGCCGTACCTGCCGCATGGTGTCAAGGTAGTAAGCTAAGTTATGTACAGTGTTCAAAACCTGAGCCAGCACCTCATGGCAGGAAAATAAGTGCCTTAGGTAGGCCCGCGAGTAACGGGCACACACCTGGCAGGCACATTTCGGGTCCAACGGACCCTGGTCCTCCGCATATCGGGCAGCCTTAATATTCACCCGGCCTTCACTGGTAAATAGCAGTCCGTGGCGGGCGGCGCGGGTTGGCATCACACAATCCATCATATCGACGCCCAGACGGGCATACCTGGCAATTTCCTCCGGCGTTCCCACTCCCATCACGTAACGCGGCTTGTCGGCCGGCAAATGCTCGATCACGCCCGCCACCATCTCGCCAGTCACCCCGCGGGGCTCGCCCACGCTCAAACCGCCAATCGCATAGCCGGGGAAGTCCATATCCACCAATCGCTTAGCGCATTCTTCGCGCAGATCGGAATACATTCCGCCCTGCACGATGCCGAAAAGCCCCTGACTCGCCGTGCCGCCCCGGCTCCATGGCACCTCCAGCTTGTGCTGCTGGAAGTATTGCTGGCAACGCTTCGCCCAACGCAAGGTCAGCTCCATCGAGGCGCGCGCCCGCTCCCGTTCCGCAGGATATTCGGTGCACTCGTCAAACGCCATGATGATATCCGCGCCCAAGGTGATCTGCGTGGCAATTGACTCTTCCGGGGACAGAAAATGCAGCGAACCATCCAGATGGGAGCGGAATTGCACCCCTTCTTCCGTCAGCTTGCGCAACGCCGACAGGCTGAACACCTGAAATCCGCCGGAATCGGTAAGAATGGCCCGGTCCCAGGCCATGAAGCGGTGCAGCCCGCCCAACCGCTCCACCATCTCCGCGCCCGGACGCAAATACAGGTGGTAGGTGTTGCTCAGCAGAATTTCGACTCCCAGCTCCTCCAACAGATGCTGAGGCACACCCTTCACCGTGGCCAAGGTACCCACCGGCATAAACACCGGTGTATGTACCACGCCGTGGGCAGTCAATATCCGCCCGGCACGCCCCGCCCCGCTGCGGGCATCGATCTCAAATTGCAGGGACATTGGTTTGATTGTAACAACGACTGCTAAAAATAAACTTTTTCCAATTTTTGCCGATAAGGCTGATGAGGAGCCGTATTCGTATGCCGTTAATTACCTGGGATACTTCCTATAGCGTCAGCGTACAACGTTGTGACGAACAGCATCAGAAGTTGTTTTCGTTGCTCAATGCCCTGCATGACGCCATGAGCGTCGGCCGGGGACGAAGCGTAGTTGGGCCCATCGTTCAGGAGCTGGCCCAGTACACACAGACCCATTTTCAGGCCGAGGAAGCCCTCTTGCAGCAGACCAACTATCCTGCGCTGCCCACACACCTGGCTGAGCATAAGAAGTTCATCGATCAGGTCGCGAAGTTCCAGCAGGATATCGACGCCGGGCTGACCTCAAATTCGATTGCGATTGTCACGTTCTTGAAGAATTGGCTGTCCACGCATATCAAGCAGACGGACCGTCAGTACGGGCCGCACTTGAACGCCAAGGGCATTCACTAGAGCGGACTGCAACCTGTGACCGTCGTTAATTGCGGGCCTGATGGCAGACGGTGATCGTCAGGCCGCCCAGGCTGGCCGTGTTGGTATCGCCCGTCATACAACTCAGAGTGGCTGCTCGAACGTAGTCGTCCAATTGCCCGTTGGCGCGTTTCTTTACCATCTCTTCCAGAGGGCCCCACTTGGCGCCCTTGACCCCCTGCTTCACGATGGCTTCGTAAGCGTTCAGCGCACTTTCCAATCCCGCCTTATTGATGGCGAACTGGTCCTGATCTTCGGCATTCGCCTCCGCCGCGGACGGATGCTGAATCAGATAAGCCATGCCGCCGGCCAGCTGCTGCGCCACAATCTCCTTGGAGTACCGGTACTGCGTCACTTCGCCCGCCAGCAGTGGTTTCAGCATCTCTTCGCACACCGGTACGCTGATGTCCGGAATCTCGATGATCCACCTGGTCAGCCACTTGCGATCCGCCGCCGCTTCCGGTCCCAGCGGGCTCTCTTCCAGCTTCTTCGTCAGCAACAGTGCTCGTTGGCGCTCTTCGGGCGTCGAAGGCTTGTCGCGGTTCTGCGCCCAGGCGCTTGCTGTAAGCCCGATCAGGAGCAACACCGCCGCTACCAGTTGCCGTGCCCTCATCAAAAGTCTCCTTGCCTCTACGCCGAAGATATCATGCTCGTTTCTTCCCTGTCGTCTATATCTTATGCATCGTTTTCAACCCGGTTAGAATACATCCAATATCCTTGTTGTAATTCGATGCATGTCCCTGGGCAAAGAGTGCACACAGACGAACAATACGACGTGGTGGTGGTTGGCGCCGGACATGCCGGTTGCGAGGCCGCAATGGCGGCCGCCCGCATGGGACTGAAGACCGCGCTTTTTACCATGAACCTCGACCTGATCGCGCAGATGTCCTGCAACCCCGCCATTGGCGGCATCGCCAAGGGACACCTGGTCCGCGAAGTGGACGCTCTCGGCGGAATTATGGGCGAAATCACCGACGCCGTGGGTATCCAGTTCCGCCTGCTGAACACCTCCCGGGGACCGGCCGTCTGGTCGCCCCGCGCCCAGTGCGATAAGCAGCAATACCGCATCAAAATGCGCCAGGTTCTCGAATCCGAGCCCAACCTGCACATCAAGCAGGCGGAGGTGACCGACACCATTCTGGAAACATCCCCGGGCGGCCGGCGCGCTTGCCGCGGCGTCCTGCTGCGCGATGGCCGGCGCATCGGCGCCCAGGCGGTCATCGTCACCACCGGTACCTTCCTGAATGGTCTGATTCATATAGGCGAGCAGCAATATGCCTCCGGCCGCAGCGGGGAAGCACCCTCCCTTCTGCTGGGTGAGAACCTGAAAAAGCTGGGATTACGCGGCTGCCGCCTGAAAACCGGCACCCCTCCCCGCCTTGACGGCCGCACCATTGACTGGTCCCGCTTCATGATTCAGCTCGGGGACCCCGTCCCCACGCCATTCAGCTTCCGTACCCGCCGGGTGACCTATGCGGATTCGCAGACGCCATGCTATCTGGCCTTCACCACCCCCGAAACCCAACGCGTGATCCGCGAAAACGTTCACCGCTCGCCCATGTACAGCGGTCAAATCAAAAGCATCGGCCCCCGCTATTGCCCCAGCATCGAAGACAAAATCGTCAAATTCCCGCATCACGAGAAGCACCAGGTCTTTCTCGAACCCGAAGGCCTCACCACGCACGAAACCTACGTAAACGGAATGAGCACTTCGCTGCCATTCGACGTACAGATTCAAATGGTGCGCTCCATCCCCGGATTGGATAAGGCCGAGATGCTGCGCCCCGGATACGCCATCGAATACGACTCCATCGATCCCACGGAGTTGGAGCGTACCCTCGAAACCAAGCAGATTGCGCGCCTGTTCCTGGCCGGCCAGATCAACGGCACC
>CAZUCM010000295.1:0-4653 GCA_964619235.1 uncultured Terriglobales bacterium | reverse complement strand
AGTGCTGTGCTCAATCGGGCGCAGAGTGCCCAGGGTGTATATCGATTAGTCGTAGCGGGTTCGCGCCTAGTTTCTGGAAGGTACCTTTGCCGAAACAAAGGAGCAAAACTCCGCAAGTTGCTCCGGCGTCAACACTCGCTTCGGCACCATCACGAAGTAGGCGGGCGATGCATAAAGCAGAATCTGGTATTTGCTATCCACCACACGAATGAAGTTTGTCCACTGGACATCGCTATTGCCGCCTTGCCACTCCCAATGAATTCCACCATCGCTTACTTTCATGGTTCTTGGGCCCTGTGCCAAGGGCTGCTTAGTGAACTGTCTGCGCGCCGCCCAACGAGGGCGTCCCCACAATATCAGCAGCAATAGCGGACCAAATACCAGTATTGGAAATAGGGCCCGCAATGAATCCGGATCATGTATCAACAGGACTACGCCAACGCAGATTTCCAGGCAGCCCAGCACCATAAGGCCCCGTACGGACCACTTGGTCAGCGGGCTTCGGTCGCGATGAGCAACCAGGGACTGCACAAAATCACACTGGGTCAAGCTATAGGTTACTTCCATAGGCTGAAATTCTGCCAAAGTTTCTCTCCGCCGGCGACAAGAGTTCGATCGCCGGATCTATCTTGATTGGTTGACGATTCTGCAGTCCAATGAAAGCATAATATCAAGAGCCTAATGTTTCGCAATTCTTATCAACGCTGGATGTGCGACTGGGAGCACCGCCTGACCATGGTGGACACCAATCGCGTGGTGCGCCCCATGGAGTACGGTCTGGATTGGACGCGTAACTGGCCCTGCGCCAACGGTGTTCATCCCGGCGATCCCATGGACTCCGAGAAACTTTTGCGAGAGTTCAACGAGCGCATCCTGGCCGATAGCGATTCCTTCTTCAGCTACGAGCCGCGCCGGGATTTCCGCCTGCTTACCGAGGGGGATGGGCAGTTCTTGCGCTTCACTTCGGCGGTGGAATCGCCGGTGGCTTGTAACAATGTCGTCAATGCCCGCTGGTTTCCCGCCAAGGGACGCCGGGCCATGGTGGTGCTGCCGCAGTGGAATGCCGATGCCGGCGGCCACAATGGTTTGTGCCGCATTTTGCAATATCTGGGCATCGCGTCTTTGCGGCTCAGTATGCCTTACCATGATGTGCGAAAGCCGGCGGAAACCGAACGGGCCGACTATGCGGTATCGGCAAACCTGGCGCGCACCATCGATGCCTCGCGCCAGGGAATTATCGACCTGCGATGCTGCCTGGATTGGCTGGAGTCGCGCGGCTATCACCAGTTGGGCATTCTGGGTACCAGCCTGGGTTCGTGCTATGCCTTCATCGCCAGTGCCCACGATCCGCGGCTGCGGGTGAATGTGTTCAACCATGCATCGACGTATTTCGCCGATGTGGTATGGACGGGACAGTCCACCCGTCACATCCGTGCCGGTATCGAGAGCGCCATCACCCTGGAGCGGTTGCGCCCGTTGTGGAACGTCGTCAGCCCCATGTGTTACTTCGATCGTTTTGCGAGTTTCCCCAAGCGCTCGCTGGTGGTCTATGCCACCTATGATTTGACCTTCTTGCCGGAATTCTCGCGTCAGGTGGTGGCGGAATTCGAGCGCCGCCGGCTGAATCACAAAATTGCCGTATTGCCTTGTGGCCACTACACTACCGGCCAAACACCGTTCAAGTATATGGACGCATGGCATATCTCGCGCTTTGTGCGCTCCGCGTTTCGACAGATGTATTAGCATTCGCCGGCGCAACGTGAAGCCGTGACACGGTGGAACCGCTGCCAGACGGATGTGAGCTTTAGGATGACGATGGTTCGGCCCTGCCTCAGGTTTTCACCTCAACACCTACCATCATCGGCGGTAATCATTATTGGGCACACGCCCTTTCGATACTCGACCTTCCCCTTGGGCTCGGTTACTATTTGACAATCGCGGGAGACATAGGCGGCAGCTCCCTGTAAATCCGGGCGGATTCAAACGCGAAGGGATTTCTCGATGAAAGATCAACTGGTGCTGATTACCGGGGCAGGCGGCTTTATCGGGGGCAATCTGGTCGCCTCGCTGAGGCAGCAGGGTTATACGCGATTGCGGGCGGTGGACATTAAGCCGCAGCAGGACTGGTATCAGAATTTCCCGGAGGTCGAGAACCTGACGCTCGACTTGAATCTGAAAGAGAATTGCGAACGTGCGGCTAAAGACGTTTACGAGATTTACAATTTTGCCGCCAACATGGGCGGGATGGGTTTTATCGAAAACAACAAGGCGTTGTGCATGTTGTCGGTTCTCATCAACACTCATATGCTTCAGGCGGCCGTAAAGTTCAAAGTTCAGCGGTATTTTTATGCCTCCTCGGCGTGCGTCTATAACGCAGACAAGCAGAAGACGTTTGAAGCTCCTTCGCTAAAGGAAGAAGACGCCTATCCCGCCATGCCGGAAGACGGGTACGGCTGGGAAAAGCTCTTTTCCGAGCGCATGTGCCGGCATTTCCGCGAAGACTACGGCCTCTACGTGCGGATGGCGCGGTTTCATAACGTTTATGGCCCGTGGGGTACATGGTATGGCGGGCGCGAAAAGGCGCCGGCTGCCATCTCGCGCAAAGTCATTGAAGCGAAGCTGACCGGTAAACACGAGATCGAAATCTGGGGCAACGGCGTCCAGACGCGCAGTTTCATGTACATCGACGACTGCATCAAGGGTGTCCAGATGCTTATGAATTCCGGCATCGAGGAGCCCATCAATCTCGGTTCCAGCGAAGCCGTGAGCATCAACCAACTGGTGGACATGGTGGAGGACATCGCCGGAATCAAGCTGAAGCGCAGCTACGACCTGAAGGCGCCTAAGGGCGTCAATGGCCGCAATAGCGACAATACATTGATCCAGAAATTGCTCCACTGGGAGCCGAATACACCGCTAAGGGCCGGTATGGAAAAGACTTACGCCTGGATTCAGGAACAATACCTGGCCCGTGAAAAGGGTTTGCCGGGCGTGGTGCGCGAGTCCAGCGCCTCGGCCGGATAGCCAACGACGGTTCTAAAACACCATTCTTCCAATTTATTCATCTAAACTTATAGCTGGAGATCCTGCACAACGGTTTCGCGAACGAAGGAGTAGCAGCTCCGGAAAGGTGGTTGGTATGTCATTACGCCGCCTGATTTCGATTGCGATCGTAGTAATGGTGGCAACCTTGCCGGCGGGAGCGCAACGTGGCGGCATGGCCCATGCCGGGGGGATGGCCGCACCCCGGGGAGGGGTTGCGTTTCGCGGCGGGCCCGCGATATCCGGTGTTCGGCCCGGCGGCGCTTTTCTACCGCGCGGCAGCGGATTTGTCATCCACGACCGCCCGCTGGCGTCTTTCTGTAGAGGATGCCGCATCATTCACCGCGGTTTTTACCGGCCGGGGTATCCCTATTGGGGATGGGTGGGAGCGAATTACTGGCCCATCTATGACTGGGATTACGGCGATTCCGGCTACACGGCAGATGACAGCTATGCTGCCCAACTCCAGAGTGAGCTTGCCGATCAGCAAGACGTGACGGCGGACCTGGCGGCGCAGCTCAACGCGGAGCGTTCGCGTCAGGCCGACGCCTATGACGGGGCGCAATCGAGGCCGGCAAAACCGGCAGCGGCACGGCCCGCACAGGAAGCTGAATCTCCGCAAACCGTGCTGGTGTTTCGCGACGGCAGCCGCACTGAAATTCAGAATTACGCCATCGTAGGCGCAACGCTCTACGAGTTTGGCGCGCACTGGACCAAGAAGATTGCGTTGACCGACCTGGATATTCCCGCCACGGTCAAAGCGAACGACGATCGCGGAGTGCAATTTGTGGTGCCGGCCGGCAGAGGATCGTAAGGCGGAATTATCCCAGCAGCCGTGCGGCATCTTTGGCGAAATAGGTAATGATCACGCTGGCGCCGGCGCGGTGAATGCAAGTCAGCGATTCCATCATTACGCGTTCCCGGTCGAGCCAGCCATTGCGTGCGGCGGCCTCGATCGCGGCAAACTCACCGGAGACCTGGTAGGCGGCGATGATCACGTTGAAGCGCTCGCGGGCGGCGTGGATCACATCCAGATAAGGCAAGGCCGGTTTCACCATGAGCATGTCGGCGCCTTCTTCCATGTCGCTCTCCATTTCCCGCATCGCCTCACGAAAGTTGGCCGGGTCCATCTGGTAGCTGCGCCGGTCCCCGAACTGCGGCGTGGAGCCGGCGGCGTCGCGGAACGGACCGTAGAAGCCGCTGGCGAACTTGGCGGCATACGACACAATCGGAACATTGGGGAACCCATTCTCATCCAAGGCGGTGCGAATGGCCGCGACGCGGCCGTCCATCATGTCGCTGGGCGCGATGAGGTCCATTCCGGCCCGCGCCTGCGATACCGCCGTACGGGCCAGAAGCTGCAGCGAGGAATCATTTTCAATCACGAATTCCGCCGCCGCCGCGGCCGCTGCGCCGGTGCGCGTAACCACAGGCGTCGAAACACAGCGCACAATTCCGCAATGGCCGTGCGACATATACTCGCAAAGACATACGTCGCCGACCAGCAATAAGCCCGGCACCTCCCGCTTGAGGGCGCGTGCTGCCTGTTGCACGATGCCGTTTTCGTCCCAGGCTCCGGTAGCGGTCTCGTCTTTCTTCTCCGGTATGCCG
>CAZUCM010000294.1:0-4670 GCA_964619235.1 uncultured Terriglobales bacterium | reverse complement strand
AACTGGTGATCGGCTTCACGGAAAAACACTGATCGCCTTCGGAAGAATCCCCAGCCGGGGTGGATAACGATCATAGCCCTGTTTGGATGGCTTCTGGTCGCCGTGGGAGTAGCCGGTGAGGGAATTGCGGAATCTCTCGTTTCTCGAGCAGACGGCATTGTCCAAACATTTAATGACATCCTGGTAGGTGAGGCCCAGAAGGAAAGCGGGACTGCGATTGGACGAGCGGCGATGTCCTTTGAGCGTGCGGAAAAGGCTGAAAATGAAACACAGCGACTTAAGGCCGAAAACTTACGACTGGAGGCCCTAATCGCTCCAAGAAGCCTCAGTTTGGACCAGCAAAGAGAAATTGCTGATGCATGCCGCAAATTCCATGGCCATGGTATTTTGGTTGAATCATACGGAACAGATGGCGAAGCTGCCGCTCTTGGAGAACAAATAATATCTACATTACGATCTGCGCATGTCGTCGTAGCAGACAGCAGAGGGGCAAAAATCGTCAGCGGTGGGTTTGATATTGGCCTGCACGTACGTGGCCCAGCGGTGGAAAATGAATTTGCATCTGTCTTAGGAAACGCACTTTCTCGTATTGGGAAGCTAAAGGTAGAGATTAATGATCCTGAGCCTAAAATAGGATTTGCGGCGCGCGGAGGCGGAGAAGGATTTTCTGCAGGTGCGATCTTCGTCACCGTCATGATCGGAGTAAAACCCCAGCCTGTTTTACCTGCTCCACAATAACCATGAACAATAGGCGTTATCAGAAGACACAGGATAAAACAGGCGGATGACGGGAAATGTCAGGGCTTCAAGGGAATGTCAGGATAGGCGAAATGTACCCGATGGCGAGTAAGCTGGCATCAGAAAAATGCAGAAACCTTTCGGCTGTCCTGGGTTTTCACCGGGGTCCGGCGAGACGAATTCGCCTCCCCAGCCGGCTCTATGCCGTCCGCGTTTTCCTGGTTGCCTTCGCCGCCTTGGTGCTGGTCATGGCATGCCTCAGAAGCAGGTTCGCCTTCGTCTGATATCCGGGACCGTAACCCTTAAGCCACGCGATGACATCCGTGTCCAGGCGCATCGTAACCGGCTTCTTGGGTGGCCGATGAAATTTGCCGACCTCCGCATCGCTCCAGTCCACTATTTCCGGCATGTCGGAAAGATCAATGCCGGCGTCTTTCTTTTTTGCGATGGCGGCGATTTCCCGCTTCTGTAGCGCGGTGAGTTTCTTCATAACTTTTCCTCTCGCGGGGGGTGGCGGCACGAGCCGATATGATCCTGATTCCTTCCCCGCCGCCGGTATCCTCGAAACTGGTATGCACGACCAGCAAAATCGCACCGGAACCAATCGCGCCCAGAGTGGCGAAACGTTCCTCTTCCAGGTCGTGCGCGACATCGCGCTTGGTCAGCGCATAGGGATCCTCAAACACCAACGCGGCGGTTTCGAAGCTCACGCCGTGTTTGCTCCGGTTCTTGCGGTTCTTTTCTTCGTTCCATTCAAAGCGCATGGCTTGCCGCTCTGACCACAGGGTACGGCGCATATGTACAAGTGTCAATACAAAAACATGAGTCGGCGCGAGCGGGACGTTCCCTAAACAGTGCGACCGACACGCTGGCGCCAAGCGATCGTTGGGAAGTCCGTCCTCAACCCAGCGCCCGCATCCTGCTTCCTGCGAATTCATCGTGACTCGGTTGCGTTGGCCGGTGATTTGATTCAGCGCAAAAACCCGTTTCCACACTCTTGAATTGGGCGCGATATTGTTCCAGTATGGCTTTGGGGCTAGAGCCTCTCCCCAGGGAGAGTGTCATCCGCTCTTTGACAATCTGGATCTGATGATTTCGCCCAGTCGCGCGTCGCGAGTCCGGAGGAGACCGGGGAACTGGGACCGGGTTCCTCCGGCTTGGTGACACGCTGCTGAGCAGGTTGAGAAGGATGAACTAACCTGCTGGTTTTAAAGGGCTCAATAAGTTTCGCAAGTTAGTTTCGCAATGTGCCCGTTGGCGAGTACGCGAGCGGGACGGGGCGTTCCCAGGAAGCACAAGATTGCCAGAATCCGATGAGTGCCAATCTGGCAATCTTGCTTTGAGACGGCTACGCCCGCCGCTTCGGCTGCTAACCCGGAACTCGAAGCTGGAAACTACTCCACCAGCTTGGCATCTTTCAGGCGCTCGGCGACTTTGTCTCCAAACGGACGTGCCAGCATCCCGACGGACTTTTCGTGGCCGTTGCGCATGAAGAGCTGCCGGATCGTGTCCGTATGCTCGAAAACTCTTTTCCCGTCTTTATCCGTCAGCCAATAGTGAATCTTCGCGTTTTCCCGCCCCGCCACCGAGCCCGCGGCAATCAACATCCGCTCCGCCGTGTTGCCCTTGTGCCACTCCAGAACTTCGCCGTCGAGAATATAGATCCGGCCCTGATTCGGGGAAGCGTCGGGTACCACCTCGAATTGGCTTCCATCTTTATCTTTGAGTTCCGCAATCGCCTGGGCTTGCATTTGCTTCATGTCGTAGGGAAAGGTCACGCCGGTAGCCAGCGTAAAGGCATGAACCACGAGGGCCGGCTTCTCCTCCGCGCCTGCCAGTGCGGAGCCCAGGGCTGCCACGAACAAAACCAGAATCATCCGCTTGAACATATTGTCATCTCCTCCAACCAGACAGCGCAAAGCGGGAGGAAAATGACTCAGCTCTGCGGAGGCGCTGCGGGTTTCGCCGCCGCCGGCAGGCGGTGGGCGGCGAAGAATTTCCAGATGACATCGTTGGCGTCGATATCCGTGCTGGTCTTGCCGATTTCCTTGTCAGACATGTATTGCTCGCCGCCCGGCCAGGTGTTGCCCGCATCCTGCACGCTATAGAGGACCACCGGCGCTTCCGGCGTGCACTTGTAGGTTTCCACTTCCGTCTTCTTGCCGCCCTTGGCGCGTGGCGGCAGGGTGCTGTGTTGCGCCTTCACCTCGCAATTGTTCAGGCTGGCCCAGGTCTTGGCGCTGTCTTCCGCGGAGATGGTGGCGTATCCGCCGGGCTTGCCGGAGCTGCCGCGATAGGGAACGACGGGGTCGGAGGTGCCATTGATCATCAGCACCGGCAGCAGTCGCGGCGGCACGCAAGTCAACGACTTGGGCATTTCGGCGCCGACCGTTGCAATGGCGGCAAAGCGGTCAGCCATGCGGCAGCCCAGGCGGAAATCCATGAAGCCGCCATCGGAAAGGCCGGTCGCATAAATGCGCGAACTATCGACGGCGTAGGCCGACGAGAGCTTGTCCAGCATGCTGTTGAAGAAGGCAAGATCGTCGGCCTGCGGAGTTCTTGGCTGATGGCGCTCGCCACGCTGGCCATCCTGCCCTCCGCCCTCGCCGCCGGAATCTCCGCCCGGGTATCCGCCGGGATATCCGCCTCCCCGGCGGCCCATGCCTCCGCCACCCCATCCGCCGTGGCGTCCGCCGCCACCGGGACCCATGCGCGGTTGTTCGCTTTTTTCCGGCTCGGGAGAGACGCCGATATTCCATCCCTCCTGCGTCGGATTGGGATATACCGCGATCACGCCTTCGCGGTCGGCCAGGTCGTTGAAGCGGGAGAGGCGCGCCATATCCGCGGCATCCTGCCGCCGGCTGGGAATGACCACCACCACCGGGTAGCGCTTCTGGGCGTCATACCCGGTGGGCAGATGCACGACAAAGGTGCGTTCCAGATCGTTCACCGTCACCCTGTCTTCTTTGTCCTGCGCCATTGCGGCACTGCACAGGCCGGCAATCAACAAGCAAAAAAGGCCGGCATGGAAAATTCGATTCGCGAATTGCGTTTTCAAGGTCTGACGTCTCCTGGACGGATGAGCGGAAGCCGCATGGAATGAGCGATCCAAATTTCCCATGCCTATACTGCGGCCCCCATCGTTTCCGGTAACACTGCTTTACCAATAACACTGGAAACGCATAAGAGTTTCGGTAAGCGAGGGATCTAGCGAGTTCGGAGCTCCCAAAAAGCAAACCCACCAGCGCCTGCGCACTGGTGGGTGGAATTCGTCCCTTCCCGGTGAACCGGGAAGTTTGCAATCTACGGGCGATTGGTGGCGCCGGCGGGGACGGGGGTTTCTTCCCTGGCTTCCGGCTTGGGTTCGCCGTTCGCTTTTCCTTGTGGTTGTCCCGGCTTGCGGATATCGATGCCGCCTTTGAAGAAGGCGCCGTCTTCGATCGAGATCCGTTGCGCCACCACGTCACCGGTCAACGAGCCTTCGTTGCGAATGTCCACGCGGTCGCTGGCCGTGATATTCCCGCGCACCTTGCCCAATACGATGATTTCGCGCGCGCTGACGTTGGCTGCGACCACCCCGTTGCGGCCGATGGTGACGCGGTTGCCGGGAAGATTGATGGAGCCTTCCACGCGGCCGTCGATGTAGAGCGATTCGCTGCCGCTGACCTCGCCTTTAATGACCAGGGACTTGCCGATGGTCGCTTGATCCGGGTTGTTCGGGAGGGCGGTTCGCGGCGCCCCGGTTGGCGCCGATTCAGGTTCGTCGGCGCTGAACGCGGCCGGGCGCTGTGGTTCTGGGGTTGTAGTCGATCCGGGATTCGTCGGTTTCCACATGATGGCTTACTTCCTTTCCTGAGAGGACATTTGGACTGCGTTTTCCCCTTGCCCTCTGGGTGGCCAAACAGCCTCGGCGGCCATTCCTAGCATAACAA
>CAZUCM010000293.1:0-4675 GCA_964619235.1 uncultured Terriglobales bacterium | reverse complement strand
AGGCGCCGGTCTCATTCTCGAAGCGGCGGGCCAGCTCCACGACGCGCAGCAAATTTGCCGCCGCCTGATCTCCCCCGGGCAGCAGCAGGAAGAACTGCAACACGCAGCTCTCGTTCAGTACCGTATCCACCAGCGCCGCCAGAGAAATCTCCGGGCGCAGTTGATGCCAGCGGCGCAACTGTCCCAGGCACTGCGCCATGCGGGGAAAGTCCTCGGCTTCCTTGCGCAAGTAGTGCAGAGTGCCTCCGCCGTGGCGATACAGGAGCAGGTCCGCATCCGACAGCCCAAAGAAAGGCGAGCGCAAGGCAGCGACCAGAGCGATGGCATTCTCCGGATCGTCAATGGCGCCTAGTACCGACATCAGGTCGCGGGTTTCCCGGCGGGCATAGAACTGGCGGCCGGCGTCAATCTGGAAGGGAACTCCGCGGGAGCGTAACGCCTCTTCGTAATAGGCCAGGCCCGTGGTTACGGGAAACAGCAGCGCAATATCGGCAAAGCAAGGCCGGCGCGCTGCGCCTGCTTTCTTGTCCCAGATTTTGACCGGGCCATCGGCTGAACCGCAGATGTGGCGGATAAAGCCGGCAATCAGTCCGGCTTCCGTCTGCAAGTATTCCGGCATGTTGCTCGTGGCACTGTCCGCGGACGGGAAAAGTAGCGCCAGACCCGGTCCCGCGTTCAGCCGTTCCGGCGCCGGCTCCAGCGGCACATAGGCGGCCTGGTACTCGCCGGCTTCCATCTGTGGTTGGAACAGGCTGTTAATGGTCCGCAAAAGCCGGGGAGAGCTGCGAAAATTCTGCCGTATCACCAGCGGCTGGTGAAGTTCGCCAAGCTTGCGCTTGGCCGTAGCGTAGATTTGAATGTCCGCCCGGCGGAAACGATAGATGGACTGTTTGGGATCGCCGACCAGAAATAACTTATCCGGCGCCA
Organism: uncultured Terriglobales bacterium; assembly: GCA_964619235.1. Lineage (GTDB taxonomy): Bacteria > Acidobacteriota > Terriglobia > Terriglobales > Acidobacteriaceae > CAZUCM01. Next base: position 3,748 of record CAZUCM010000293.1, on the reverse strand, counting down.
GAGTGACCTGCCGCCAATCCGTCGCAACCGCATTCTCCTCCGCCAGCAGAAATACCAGTTCGGCTTGCAGCGGATCGGTGTCCTGGAATTCATCGACCAGCAAATAGCGAATGCTCTGTTGGAAATAGGCGCGCACATCGAGCCGGTCCCGCACCAGGTCGCGCGCCTTCAGCAGCAGGTCCTGAAAGTCGAGCACGCCGCGCTCGCGCTTCTCCCATTCCACCGCCTGCAGAAAACCCTTGAGCCATTCCAGTACTTCGGCTGCCAGGCTCGGCCCCAGTTGCGCCGGTGCGCTGTCCAGGAGATTTCGAATGCGCCGGCAAATCTCTTTCTGCTCATCGCAGGCGCCCGGCGCCCACTTTGCTTTAGCGCCGGACCTGGGATTTACCTTTAAGTCCAGCAGCAGAGCCCGCTCGCGATCAAGATCCGATGCGCCGGTTTGCTCTACCAGGCTCTTCAATTGCTGAATCTGTTCGAATCCAATATCGGAAGTGTCGTGGCACGCGCTTTCCAGCGCCTGCAGTTGCCGAACCTCTCCCGTGATTTCGCCCCAAATCCCGTTGATCGGATTCGGAGGCCGCGCCGGTCCCGGCAGCATGGCGATGTCGCGGTTCTCCAGTAGCTTCCTGGCCAACGCTCTCATTTTGTCCAGCGGGACTTCCAGCGCGAACAGACGGCGCAGAACCGGAGGAAGGTCGACGAGTTGCTCCTGGCTCCAGCGCTGCCAGACATCGTCCAGCAGCAACTGGCTTCCCATCTGGTCCAGTTGCACGAAGCCGGGGTCCACCCCCGCTTCCACCGGACGCTCGCGCAGCAGCGACGCCGCAAACGCGTGGATGGTGGAGATGCGCGTGCGATCCAGCTGCTCCAGCGCGCGGGAATAACGCTGGCGCAGCTCCGCATTGGCGTCGCCCCGGATCTGCTCTTCCAGCTTCTCGCGCAGGCGGACTTTCAGTTCAGCCGCAGCCTTTTCGGTGAAAGTGATGGCGGCTACATCGTCCAGCTCCGCTTTGCCCTCGCGCACGATGGAAAGCAGACGCTCGACCAGAAGCGTCGTTTTTCCGGTGCCTGCCGCGGCTTCGACGCAATAGGCGAGGGAAAGATCATCGGCCGCGAGTTTGCGCTCTTCCTCGTCGACCAGATGGGGTACGCCGGTTGCCATGGCTACTCCACCTCCCGCATGCGGAGGAAGGGTACAAGCCGCGGGTCCGGCTGTTTGCGCTCCCACAGCGCCTTGCGGTTCGGATGACCGATGCGGGCGTATTCGCAATTTCTGCACTCGGCCTTGGATTTTTTGTCCTCCTCCGGACAGCGTGGGAACACTCCTTCGCGGCAGCCATCGATCATGGTGCGCAATAGATAGGAGAGTTCCTCTTGCATATCCTCCAGCGTGGCGCCCGGGAAGGTGCAGGTCTTCCATTTTCCGCGTCGCGTGATGTGGCAGTATTGCGCGGTTGACTGGCGGAGATCGATATTCCGGTAAAAGCCTGCCGCCGCTAACAAATAAAGTGGCAATTGCAGCGCGGAGCCGCCCAGCAGGGTGACCTTCAGGTTGTACTTGTCCTTGCCGGACTTGTAATCGACCACGCGGATGGCCCTGCGATCCGGACTCAGGTCGATGCGATCGATTTGACCGCGAAGTCTGATGCTTCCACCGCCAATCGGCAGTTCGAAAGCGGCGCTTCCCTCGGTGCCGAAGGCGCGCTCGAAATCTTCGGGAAGCCAGTCTGTGCCCAACTCGGACCGCACATGCCGTTGCAGATCCTGAAGGATATACTGCTGCCTTACCGCCCAGGCGGCCGGTGGGCCGGTGAGTCCTTCGCTCTCCACCCGCTGAAAGTGTTCCCGCGCAATTGCGGCGAGAGCAGCGCGATAAGCGTCGAGGTGCGCGGCGCCAAGCGGCAGCTTCTTCTCCGCCTTCATGGCGGCATAGAAATCGCGCAGAATGACGTGCATCAACTCGCCTTTATCGCGGGCTTCGATCTCGTCGATCACTTCCGGTTCCTCCCAGTCACGGAGCTGCAATACATCGTTGAGGAAGAACCGGTAAGGACAGGCCGCATAGCGCTCCAGCGCCGTCGGGGCGTAGACGCGGTCATCGGGAAACAGCGCGGACAAGGCTTGCCGGCATTCGGGCGTAGCCAGCAGGCCGTCGTACTCGGTAAGCCCCTCGCATCCCCATTGTGTTTGCTCGGCCTTTACGGCGCGCGCCAGGTTCGGGGAGAGGTCTTCCAGATAGCGGGCGTCGGCGGGATGCGCGGAAGCCAGTGCCGCGCGGGCCGTGCGCAAATCGAACTCGCGCTCATCCACCGCAATGGCCTCACGCCGCCCCTCCGCCAGCAGGGAGGAGCTGCGGATATAAACGACTGGCGGCGGCGCCGCGCCCGGTTCCTGCAAGTCGGCCTGCCGGATCGGTCTGCCGTCCAGATTTTCCACGGACTGCAGCAGATAATGCGATGCAATCTTCCTGGCGCCGGTAGCGGCTTCCGCGCGGGGCATGGTCAGCACCAGACGCTCGCCTGCCGCCTGCAGCGCCAGGGAGAACAGAAAGCTCTCCTCTTGCGGGCGCGTACTCTTTAACGGCAACGCCGGCCCGCCCCGGAGCGATAGGACACGGCGCTCTTCATCCAGCAGGATCGGATCCTGCCTGCCCGCCATCGGGAAGCTTCCGGCTGTAAGCCCGGGAACGAAGACCACGCGAAAGCGCGTGTGGCGAGCCGCCGCCAGCGACAGCAAATGTACTCCGGTCTGTTGAAACACGCCGCGCGTACGGCTGACGCCTGCCAGCGACTGTTCGGCGGCGGCGATGAACCCGGCAAGATTCGTCGGTTGCCGCAGTCGATCCAGTTCGCCCAATGAGGAGAGAGCGTCTTCCACCATGCCACGTTCGCTGTTCTGCGCATGAAAGCGGCGAAGGAAAGCCGTGGCGGAAGCAGCCAGTGCGCTCCAGCTCTGTTGCTTCCGGCATTGATCTCCGAAGGCGAACAGCTGATGCACGAAGGTCGAAAGATTCACAGTCTGTTGCGCATAGTGTTCCAGCGCGGCTTTGCGGTTCCCATCGGCCCTCTGCGCTTGCGCCCGGTAGATGCGCGCTTGTGCCGGCAAACGCTCGCGCCATTGCTCTTCCCCCTGGACCACGCCCGCCGCGGCGCTAACCCGGTCCCAGAGGGACATGGGAGCTTCCGCTCCGTCGGCTGTCAGCGTGCGCGTATCCACGGCGCCCGAGGTGAGCCACTGCATGATGTCGCCGCGGCGATAGCCGGTTTCCGGTAAGCGCAATGCTGCGAGAATGCTGCGTCCTGGAGCGCCCGCGCTCAACGGCAGGCCTTCGCGGATATAAACTGGCAGGCCGATTTGTTCAAACACACCGGCCAGCAGCGGCAAGTAGGTGGCCGCGTCACGCGCCAGAACGGCCATCTCGGTGAAGGGAATTCCCCGTTCGCGCTTCAGGCGTATCGCCTCACGGGCAATCTCACGCGCCTCGCTAACCTCGTTGGGGCAGGAAAGCATCAGCACAGTGCCGTCCGGCACTTGTGCCGGACTATCGCCGGGCGGGATGCCGGCCCGTAACACGGAAAGATTGCCGGAGGTGTCCTCGCATGCCAGTGCTTCCTCGCCGGGAATCAGCGTATGCCACCATTCCAGTAACGTCCGCGAGCCCTCTCCCGCCAGCAGAAGCGCGGTGAATTCCGTGTGGACCGCGAGTTGGCGCAGCAATTCGCGCTGGGCGCCGGTCATTTCATAAAAG
>CAZUCM010000292.1:0-4681 GCA_964619235.1 uncultured Terriglobales bacterium | reverse complement strand
GACTTTCACCCGCATGAGCTATGGCTGGGCGTGAATCCGGAAACTCCGGCTCTTCACCGCCTGCGGCGGGAAATACAGAAGCAGGGCGCACAGGTGTTCGCGCGCGCGGCCGGCGACCGCTTCGAGTTTGGCGGTGCCGAATTCAGGGTGTTGGCTCCGCCGCGGGATTGGCCGGTCTCAGCCCAGCCGCGCAATAACGATTCTCTTGTATTGCTGATCAGTTACGGCCACACCTCGGCTCTGCTGACCGCCGACGCGGAGAAGAAGTCCGAGCGAACCATGGCGCCGGAGCTGACTCATGCCGATCTGCTGAAAGTGGCTCACAACGGCAGCAACACTTCCACCACGCGCGAATTCCTCGAAGCAGTCAGGCCGGGTTATGCCGTGATCTACGTCGGCGCGCACAATCACTTCGGCCATCCCCGCAGGGAGGTGTTGGAGCGGTTGGCCCAGGCGCAGGTCCGCACCTTCCGCACCGACACGGCGGGCGCTGTCACCTTTATACTGGATGGGAATTCAGTTTCGGTAGCTCGGCCCGCAGGCTATGCGTCCGGGTCCGCGGTGGTTCCTTCTTCGGCCTCGTCGGCCGCTTCTTCGCCGCTGGCGCGATAGTCTTCAATCACTTGCATGGCTTCGCCGGCCTGTTCTTCGCGCACTTTCAAAATCACCCCGCCTACGCCGGGCAGGATGTCCTGCGGCGCATCCAGGTTGGTGGTTGCGGTTTCAATCCCTGCCGATTCCAGCAGGCTGCGCACTACCATGACTTCGGATTCCTGCTCCCAATCGAATACTTTCACCCGCTTTTCTTGCGGATTGGGAACTTCCGGCTTACCAGGCGTTGCCATTGCTCCTCCTGAGTGTTCGCGGTTCGGCTGTTCAAGAATACCGTCCGAGTCAATGTATCAGGACCGTTCGTGCGGCGCCACACGAGTGTACCTGCCTTTGCATGCCGCCGGTAACTTAGATGCCAAATGGAATCACGCGACAAAGCAATCGTGGGAATGCCGTGCTGGGCCCGCGTTCCCCGGTAACTGCACTCACTGGCCACGAATTTCCCCTTGCCGGGCTGCGACCGCGATGCCGGGCCCCTCATCCAATTTAGAGCGGCCAGCCGCTTTGAGTTGCCGGTTGGGAGCGAATGGCCGGGGCGCATGTAGCGAGGGCCAAATGGAACCATCGGAATCAGCAGTGGGCCAGCCAAGACAGACGCCAGAGGAGAAAGCAGACGAGAGTCGGCGAATTCGCCGCCTGCAGATCATGATGAGCATGGTGATGGCGGCCATCGGCCAGGATCCGAATTTAACCCTGGAAGAGGCATCCGAACTGGTAGCCGGCGCCCGGCAAGCTGCGCTGGCGATGTTCCCCGATAAGGAATTTACTTATGATTTGCTCTTTAAGCCACGGCTTCAGCGCCTTATGGCGGAGCGCTTCCGAATTCAGTAGCATCCCTGGGCCGGCCTTCCGCCAACAGCCGCCTGCGGGATGAAGGGTGTGGTCTGGGGGTTACTTAAGTTTTTGCCACCGTGGTAACCCCTAGTTCCTCCAATGATTTAGAATGAAAGATGGGAAATTGGATGGATTGAAATCCTTCCTCCAGGCATCTAATCGCCAGGGGGTAGGGCACGCCCTCGATACGTACGGGCATAGATGAGCAAAGGATGCTTTCGAAGATCTTTTGCCGGTAGGAGTTTCTTAAGTGAGTTCGAAACTGAAGACGGCGGTATTCTGGGCGGTGATTATCCTTTCCGGCCTCCTGTTATGGCAGGTCGTGAAGGCGGGCGGAACCGGGGCCAAGCAGAAGGAAATTAATTTTTCTGAGTTCATGTCCCAGGTCAATCAGAGCAATGTTGCCGATGTGACCGTAAATGGCACCGAAGTCACGGGCAAGACCCGTAACGACAAAGCCAATTTCAGGACCACGATCCCGGCGAATTACCCGGACATGTACAAGACGCTCCAGGATAAGGGCGTCAACGTGACCATCAAGGACACGCAAAGCGGCAGCTGGTCCAGCTGGCTGATCCAGCTGATGCCCCTGCTATTGCTGGGCGCCCTGTGGTTCTTCATGATCCGCCAGATGCAGACCGGCGGGAACAAAGCTCTCAGCTTCGGCAAGAGCAAGGCCCGGTTGTTGTCCATGCAGCAGAAGAAGATCACCTTCAAGGACGTGGCCGGCGTGGACGAGGCCAAGGAAGAGCTGCGGGAGATCATCGAGTTTTTGCGCGAGGCGCAGAAGTTCCAGAAGTTGGGCGGACGTATCCCCAAGGGCGTACTGCTGGTCGGCCCTCCGGGCACCGGCAAGACCTTGCTGGCCCGCGCCGTTGCCGGGGAAGCTAATGTTCCTTTCTTCTCCATTTCCGGCTCGGACTTTGTGGAGATGTTTGTCGGCGTAGGCGCCAGCCGCGTGCGCGATCTGTTCGAGCAGGGCAAAAAGAACGCTCCCTGCATCATCTTTATCGACGAAATTGACGCCGTCGGCCGCCATCGTGGCGCCGGCCTGGGCGGTGGCCACGACGAACGCGAGCAGACGCTGAACCAGTTGCTGGTGGAGATGGACGGCTTTGAATCCAATGAAGGCGTCATCCTGATTGCCGCCACCAACCGGCCCGACGTGCTGGATCCGGCATTGCTGCGCCCCGGCCGTTTTGACCGCCGCGTAGTTGTGCCCCGGCCCGACGTGAAGGGACGCGAAGAAATTCTGCGCGTCCATACCCGCAAGATTCCCATTTCCGACGATGTCGATCTCTCCGTGCTGGCCCGTGGAACTCCGGGCTTCAGCGGAGCCGATCTGGCCAATATGGTGAACGAAGCGGCGCTCAATGCCGCGCGCCAGAATCGCAAGAGCGTGGCGATGATCGACTTCGAAATTTCCAAGGACAAGGTGCTGATGGGCGCCGAACGCAAGTCCATGGTGATGTCGGACGAGGAAAAGCGGCTTACCGCTTTCCACGAGGGCGGACATGCGCTGGTGGCGGCGCTGATGAAAAACAGCGATCCGCTGCACAAAGTGACCATCATTCCGCGCGGCATGGCGCTGGGCGTGACCATGCAGCTGCCGGTGGATGATAAACATACGTACTCGCGCGAGTATCTGGAGACCCGTCTGGCGATCATGATGGGCGGACGCGCGGCCGAGCAGGTGGCGCTGCAGACCATGACCACCGGCGCCGGCAATGACATCGAACAGGCCACCGACCTCGCCCGCAAGATGGTTTGCGAATTCGGCATGAGCCAGCTCGGACCGCTGACCTTCGGCAAGAAAGAAGAACAGATCTTCCTGGGCCGCGAGATTTCCCAGCATCGCGACTATAGCGAAGACACGGCCATCAAGATCGATCAGGAGGTCCGCCGGCTGGTGGACACCGCCTATAAGATTGCCGTGGATGTGAATACCACTCATCTTGAGCATCTGGGAAAAATCGCCGAAGCGCTGTTGGAGCGCGAAGTGATCGATGCCAACGACGTTCGAATGATCCTGGAAGGTAAGGAACTGCCCACGCGGGTGGTTCCGCCGCCGCCGCCGGACGACGGCGTGCAGCAAGTCCTGAAGCCCGAACCCGGTCGCGCCACCACGGTGCAGCCCGGAGAACGGCCGGCACAAGCATAGGCAGGCCATCGGCCCTCAGCCGTTGGCCAGACATATTGACGGGTGTGTTCTGGCCGAAGGCTGAAGGCCGACAGCCGATGGCTGCCTCAGCTTATTCTGATCAGCGGTTTCTCTTTCGCCAGGACTTCCCCAATTTCCACGGCGTTCACCCCGGCTGCGTCCAGCGCCTGGCGAAGCTCATCGGTCTGCTCCCTGGCCACGGCAATCAATAAGCCGCCGGCGGTCTGGGGATCGAAGAGGATCGTTTTTAACTCTTCCGGGAGTGCGACTTCCCAGCCCATTACGCATTCGGCGAATTCGCGATTGGCATTGAGTCCGCCGGGAACATACCCGGCACGCACGCATTCCAACGCGCCCGGCAACAGCGGCACCTTCGTGGCAGTCATGCGCAGGCTGACGTTGCTGGCCAGCGCCATTTCGCGGGCATGGCCAATCAATCCAAAACCGGTGACATCCGTTAATGCATGCACCGACGGCCAACGGCCTGATATTACTTCCGAGGCGCGCTTGTTCAGCTCGGTCATGGACTTGGTGGCCGCGTCGATCCAGGCAGCCTCGGCCTTCTGCCGCTTGATGGCGGTGGAAATGACGCCCGTGCCCAATCCCTTGGTAAACAGCAGGCGGTCGCCGGCCCGGGCTCCGGCGTTCGTCAGTACGCGCTGCGGATGAACTGTGCCGGTGACGGCATAACCGAATTTGATCTCCTCATCGCGAATGGAGTGCCCACCGATCACGGTACATCCGGCTTCCATCATTTTTGATAATCCGCCCGCCAGAATGGCCTCCAGGACCTCCACTTCGCCTTTCGGCTGAAAGCAGACCATGGCCAGGGCGCTGAGCGGCTTGCCGCCCATGGCGTATATATCGCTGAGAGCGTTGGTGGCGGCAATCTGGCCGAAGGTGTAAGGATCGTCCACGATGGGAGTGAAGAAATCGACCGTCTGCACCAGCGCCAGATCGGGCGTGAGCAGATACACTCCGGCGTCGTCGGCTTTATCGAAGCCGACCAGTACGTTGGGGTCTTGCTGCCGGGCTAATTTCCCAAGCACCTGGTCCAGCACCGCCGGACTAAGC
>CAZUCM010000291.1:0-4694 GCA_964619235.1 uncultured Terriglobales bacterium | reverse complement strand
GATCGTCAACCTGCACCACGGGCAGATATCGATCAAGAGCGCGGTCGGCTACGGCACCACGGTCCAGGTGGATCTCCCGACCGATCCCCAGGTTCACGCCCCGGCCCAGCCGCCACGGAGATGAAGGCGGTCTCCTTGGTAGCGAACAGGAGCGCCGTCGATGCCGCACCCAACCGCAAATAAGACGGGTCGGCCGTCCGGTGGTAATAGAGGAGCGTCACCACGATGCCGAAGGTGAAAAAGACGAAAAGCGTTTCGTGAATAAAGAAGCGCGAAAAGTAGACGGCGGCCGGCGACACGGCAATCAGGAGGGCGGCGCCGGCGCTTCCCCCTGCTCCCATCCATGGCCGCAACCGCAGCGCCAGCCATACTGTTGCCAGCCCCACCAGAGCGGTGCCCCAGCGCAATGCGGTTTCGCTGACTCCGGTGGGGCTGAAGAACAGGCGATTGATGCTGCAGATGGCCAGCGACAAGTAATAAAGAGTCGGGCCATGAAACGCGGAAGGATTGTAGCGGTATATGCCATCCCGCATCAGGCCGATTACAAACAGGCCGTTGACGCCTTCGTCGTGATCGAAGGCAGCTGCTCCCAGCTGGTAAAAACGCAATACCGCTCCGGCGAGCAGAATGATGGCGCTGCCCAATATCCATTGGCGCGGCGGCGCCGGCTGCAAATCGATGCCACTCGAAGGCAGCGGCAGAGGTTCCGCGGGCTTATCAAAGGGGCGAGATGCGACGGAAACGCCTTTCTTGTTCTTCGTTTTGCTCACGCTGGTCTGTGCCCCCGGCCGCAACCTTTCTCGAAAGTATCGAGTCTAAAGCGCAGCCATTTCCTTAGCAATGGGAATGAGAGTCGTATCCGGCGGCGCCATGAACTATAAAGGACAATGAACGAACGATTATTATGGGGTTGAATCCCCTGTGGTAAACTCTCGAAAACAAACGGCACATATATGGTTGATTCGCTTCAAGCCGCTCTCCTGGCGCTCGCAATGGTTCTGTCTCTGGCGGGCGCGAGCTGGTTGAAGCGGAAAGAAAGCCGAAGAGCCGGGCCGGGCCAGTGGGTCCTTAAGCTGGCAAAAAGACGGCGCATGGCTCTTGCCGTCCTGGGTTGTGCGGCCTTTTTGGGATGCCTGGCTGTAGCGGGAGTCATGCACGAGCCGGTTCCGCGGGTGCCCGATGAATTCAGCTACCTGTTGATGGCGGATACTTTCGCTCACGGCCACCTCGCCAACCCGACGCCTCCTTTGCCCGAATTTTTCGATACGTTTCACGTGCTGATTCATCCCGTGTACGCGTCCAAATATTTTCCGGCTCAAGGATTCTTTCTTGCCGCCGGCGAAAAACTGACTCACCACCCTGCCGTGGGCTTATGGCTGAGTTCCGCTCTGGCTTGTGCCGCCACCTGCTGGATGTTGCAGGCCTGGATCGGCCCGGTCTGGGGATTGGTGGGCGGTCTCTTGATGGTGATCCAGTGGGGAATCTTCAGTTATTGGAGCCAAACCTACTGGGGAGGCATGGTTGCCGCGTTGGGCGGAGCGCTGTGTTTTGGAGCGTTGCGGCGTTTATGGAATCGCCTGTCATGGTCCGGCGCGCTCTGGTTTGCTTTGGGGGCCGTGATTCTGGTGAACAGCCGTCCGCTGGAAGGCATTTGTTCGGTCGGGATCGCGGTGGTGGCGGTTCTGTGTCGAGCCTGGAAGGCGCGGCGCCGGTTGACCGTCGAATTCTGGCTTAAGGTGGTTATCCCGGCCGCCGCCGTGCTGTTGCTGGGTGCGGCGATCACCACGAATTACAACCACGCCATCACGGGAAAGTATTTCACCTCTCCCTATCTCGAACATGAGCGCCAATATCAACAGGTGCCGGCATTCGTCTTCCTGCCGCTGCTTCCGCAGATCGGTTACACCAATGCCGTGATGGCGGATTTTTACGGAAACATCGAGCACTACCGTTATAACTACAGGCGCTATATGTGGCCCTGCTCCACCGCCTCGACGGTGAGCGACTGGTGGTGTTTCTATTGTGGCTTCCTGTTCAGTTTGCCTCTGGTGGTTCCGATTCTCTTGCGCCGCGGCTGGATCTTATATGTTCAACTGGCGGTGCTGGCCGGGATGATCGGGCTGGGCGTGGTTTTCGATCCTATGAATATCAAGCTTTGCAGCTTGATGGATCCGCTGATCATCGCCCAGATTGTACTTTTTTGGCTGGTCTATGCCGGCTTCTGGCGGCGTCTTTCGATCTCCATTACCTTGTTGCTGCTGGTGGTGGGCTTGGTCTCCAAGTGGGGATTCCCGCACTACTCGGCGCCGGCCGCCTGCTTATGTTTGTATCTGCAGGTGGACGGACTGCGGCGCATGTGGCGGTGGCGTTCGGCAACGGTTGCGGAAAACAGGAAACAGTCTTTCCGGGATCGCCGCCGAAGCGTCAACGGGCGCGGCGCCGCGCTGCTGCAGGGAGAAAGGTTGCGCTTCACTTTGCGCAATCTGGTTTACGTATTTCCTATTCTTTGTTCGCTCTCGCTGGTGGGAAGGGTGGTCCTGCGCAAGTACAGTATTGGTTCCCAGGAGCTGTTGCCGGACTGGGCGACACTGATCACCGATAAAGGAGATTGGAGCTTGCAGCGGGTCGTCCTGAAGAAGTTGCTGGAACAGCAGCCCGGCCCGCAACTGGTTTTTGTCCAGTACAAGGTCTCCCATTACTTCGCTTCGGAATGGGTGTACAACGACCCTGATTTGCAGCACTCCAAAGTCGTCTGGGCGCATGATTTGGGCGAACAATACAATCGCCGGCTGCTGAAACAAATGCCGGAACGGACAGCGTGGATACTGCAGGCGGACCTTCCGGCGCCGCAACTGTCTCTCTATCCGGTTGGCGAGCAGAACTCGCCGGCCGTCAACAACCCCGTTCCGGGGGCTCCGCCGAGCCAGGTTTTTTAGGAAGATCTCCGCAAGAGACTGAAGAGTTTCTGAATTACTCCCGGACAAAAGCTGAAAATTAGCTGAAAAAATCTTCGACTTCAGCTCCTCATGGCAATACTCAAGTATCAAAAAACCTTAGGCCTGCCGGATGGGGAAGATGCAGGTCGTGCCTACCTTAATGAAGTAAACTGTTTGTTTGCTGATGTTTAGTAAGATTTAGATTTTTCGATTTAAGCATATTTTCCGTGCTCTAGTGTTTACTACAAATGTATGGTTACTTAAGTAATTACTATTTTACAAGGGACTTGTAAGGCGTTTCGATTGGCGGGATGATCAGCCGTCCAGATTAGTAATATTTAATCAACCTTCGCTTCCGTTTCGGCGTCGGCTGAGATGCTCGGTGTGGAGTGCGGAGCGATCCGCGAATACTAACGAGGAGCCAGGCAGGTGTCCAGGGGTACGATGCCTCCTAAAACTTCCTGAACGTAGATAACAGCAAGTGCAGTTGAAGGTAAAGGTGGAAAGTTTTGGCGCCGGAAGTAATGACGGCGCCGGAATTCTGCAGGTCCGGTCGTTCTGTAATGCGGCCGTGGAATATCCATTGAGGTGGGAAAGATGAGGAATGCATTGCGCTCACAGCGCGGTCTCTCTGTGATTCTCCAAATTCTAGCGGTTACATTAATGATTGGGCTCTTTGCGACGGCAATGTACGCCCAACAAGCACCCGTCGTGTTGCCTTATGTAAATACGAAGGCGAATGCGACGATTATTGTAGGCAACGGCACGACGACCGATGCCGCAGGCGCGGCGACCAGCGTCGGCCTGAACGGCGCGCAAGGCATCGCGGTGGATGCACTGGGCAATATCTACATTGGCCAGCGCAATCCCGCCAATCTTGCACTGGTCAAAAAGGTCGATCCGGTTACCGGACAATTGACCTATTTCGCCGGTGGCGCCGCCACCGCTTCGACTACCAGCGGTCTGTGCGCTTCCGGACAGATCTCCAAATACGGCGACGGTTGTCCCGCCCAGTCTTCTTCCTACCTCGCCGGTGTTCGCTCTTTGACGGTGGGCGTCGACGGAGCCGTTTACATCCTCGATTACACCTCGAGCGATCTTCGCAAAGTTGATCCCGGAACGGGAATCATCTCCAACGTCGTCGGACGAGAAACCGGCGGAAATGTCAATGGTGTTGGCGGTCCGTATTCAACCGATACGGCGACCATGCACAACCCCGAAGGCGTAGTCATCGGTCCCGATGGCAGCATGTACATTGGCGACAGCAAGGCTTATGGAGTTCGTAAGGTCGATCCGTCAGGGAACGTGACCACCCTGACCATCTCCACTGATGCCGCAGGCTGTACCGTCGGTTCGACGGGCGCCACCACCTCCACCACTCTGGCCAGCGACGTTTCCATGGACGGCGCCGGCAATCTCTATGTCGCGAACACAAACTGCAGCAACATTCTCGTGTTCATCGCAAACTCGAACAGCATTGCCGGCATCACCAGCGGCAGCGCCGTTTCGGCCATCACCTTAACGGTGAAGCCTACCGGTCTTGTGGTTGACCCGGCCGGCAACATCTTCTACACCGAAGGTCAGAACATCTGGTTCTATGACCAGAGCACCAAGAGCAGCCGCGTCATCGTAAGCGGATTCACCACGGTGTACCATTTTGCCCGCGATCAGCATGGCAACTTGTACGTGATGGATTACGGCGCGAATTACGTGTATTTCGTTCCTGCCGCCCAAACGGCAGCAACTCTGGCAACCGGA
>CAZUCM010000290.1:0-4699 GCA_964619235.1 uncultured Terriglobales bacterium | reverse complement strand
CCTCGGCCAGAGTCTGAATGGTGCGCTCCAGTTCGCCTTCCATGGCGCGCTGGTAGTTGACCTTTTCGGCGAAGTCGCTGCCCATCCAATCCGGTTTATCGAAAATTTCGAATCCCAGTCTGCCGCTGGTCGGCAATCCCCCGCCACTGGCGATTTCCATGCGGGCTTTATCCAGCTGCTCGGCGGGAACCTGAATGCCGGCGCCATCCGGCGTCAGACGGTAAGGGATTTTCTTCGCGTCCAGCTTGGTGGTCAATGCCTGGACGTCAGCTGCGTTGGACCCCGTGTACAGCGTTTTATAGTCAGGCTCACCCAGCAGGGCGACGAACGCCCACAGGATCAGCAGGGTGGCTGCCGCCCCGCCCGCCAGCAGCATCTGCTGCTTCGCTGTCATGCCTTGCAACCAGGCCCGCATTTTGTTCAAAAAGTCCATATGGTAGTGGCCAGTAGCTGGCAATCAGTAGCCGGCATTCACGCGCCGGCTGCCAGCTCTCGATCTCTCCCCGCCCTGCGCATTTGATCCAACCAGTTCATGAGTCCAATTTCCCGTAGCCCGCTCTTCGTAATTGACGCCGGCCCCTTATCAACTGCCGGCTGCCAACTGCTAGAACGCCATTTTCGAAACATCCTGGTACGCCTGCACGATCTTGTTGCGCACCTGCATCATCAGTTGAAAAGACAATTCCGCCTTCTGCACGGCGATCATCGCCGAGTGCAGATCCTGGCCGTTGCCGGCGAGCACGGATTCGGTCTTCTGCTGCGCGTCGGTCTGCATCTGCTCGATCTGGCGCATGCCGTCGCGCAAAGTCTGGGCAAAATCGGACGATTTGCCGCTGCTGTTGGTCGATGAGGTTCCGACGTCAAACGCATTGACTTGTGGTCCGAGGCCTTGAATGGTTGCGCTCATAACGGTTCACGTCCTTAGTGCAAAATGTCGATCGAAGTCTGCACCATCGCCTTGGTGCTCTGTACGGCTGCGGCGTTCAGCTGATAAGCGCGCGAGGCGCCCATCAAATCCACCATTTCCTGAACCGGGTTAATGGCCGGATAAGCCACCATGCCGGCCGCATTCGCGTCGGGATGGCCGGGTTCATAGCGCATCACCGGCGGGGTCGTATCACTCACCGGCCCGCTCACGTTCACTCCCTGCACCTGCCCGTCGGCCAGGGAACCCCCCAGCTGGGCCGAACTGTTGGCCGCCGAAAAAATCACCTGCTGGCGCACATAGGGGCCGCCTTGCTCGGTGCGCGTGGTTTCCGCGTTCGCTATATTGGCGGCGATGACTTCGGCGCGCAACCGCTCCGCCTTTAGCGCGCCGCCACTGATATCGAGTACGCCAAACAGATTCATGAGGATCTCCCTTGATTACGAGGTCGCCCCATCTTTGAGGGCCATATTCACCATGCGAAATTCGTGCCGAACCATTTCGACTCCCAGCCGGTATTGCATTTGCACTTCGGCCAGGGCCATGGATTCGCGGTCGATGCTCACATCGTTGCCATCCGGCCGCTGCATCAGGCCCGGGACCTCGTGGGCCGTCGGACTGGTGGGCGCATCCGGCACAGCCATGGCCTTGCGCATTTCCGAATGGAAATTGATGTCGTGCGTCTTATAGCCGGGCGTGTCGAGGTTGGCGATGTTGCCGGCCACCAGCGACTGGCGATAAGACACCAGGTTCAGAAAACGTTCATCCAGGTTCAGCGAGTCGGACTCGATCAGGCTCACGCGTTCCTCCTCTGCAAGCCATATTCGCGAACTTTGTTGCGTACGGTCCGGATGCTGATGCCCAGCAACTGGGCCGTGCGGCTGCGGTTCCCGCCTGTGGAGGCCAGGGTGGCCTCAAACAACTGCCGTTCCACGTCGCGCAGGGTTTGCCCGGGCTGGGGAGCGCTGGAAGATTCCGTGATAGGCGTGGGCGCGGATACCTCCAGCGCCTCCGGCCCCAGCTCGGAGCCGGGTGACAATACCAGCGTGCGGCGGATTACGTTCTCCAGTTCGCGCACGTTGCCCGGCCAGTGATACTCGGTCAACCGTTGCTTAAGCTCCGGCGACAGTCTGAACTCCACGCCCTTCGGCGCATATTTGCGAATAAAATGCTCCGCCAGCTCGATGGCGTCGCCCGGACGCTTGCGCAGCGGCGGAATGGTCATGGGAACTACATTCAGGCGATAGTAAAGGTCCGCGCGAAACTTTCCTTCCTGCACCAGGCTCAGTAATGACCGGTTGGTGGTGGCAATCACACGGGCATTGACGCGGCAGGGATGCGTATCGCCCAGCCGGTCAACCTGGCGGTCCTGCAGAACTCGCAGTAACTTGGGTTGCAGGCTCAGCGGCAACTCGCCGATCTCATCCAGCAACAGGGTCCCATTTTCGGCCAGTTCGAACTTGCCGGCCTTGGTCGTCATGGCGCCGGTGAAAGCGCCGCGCACATATCCGAACAATTCACTTTCCAGCAGGTTCTCGGGAAAGGCCGCGCAATTTACGGCGACAAAGGGGCCCGCCTTGCGGACACTATTCTGATGAATCAGCCGCGCCAGCAGTTCCTTGCCGGTGCCGCTTTCGGCCTCCACCAGCACATCGGCGTCGGTGCGCGCCACCCGCACTGCCAGGTCCATCAGGCTGCGCATGGGCGTTGAAGTCCCGACGACTTCGTCGGCGCCGTAGCGGGTGGGAACCCGCAAAACCCGTTGAATGGCCAGGTCCAGTTGCTCGAAGGCGACCGGTTTTTCCAGATAATCGCAAGCCCCCTCGCGAATCGTGGAAACCGCTTCCGGAACACTGCCATAAGCGGTCAGAAATATGACGGCGGTCTCGGGGTTGATCGCCCGCACCTGGCGCAGAACTCCCATTCCGTCCCCGTCGCCCATGCGCATATCCGTAACCACCAGCGGAAAACGGCCGGCGCGGAACTTGGCAACGGCTTCCTCGACGCCCCCGGCGGTCTGTACCGACCATCCTTGACGGCGAAGATTTACTTCGAGGGCGGCTCGAATGGCGGCCTCATCATCGACCACCAGCACCTGTCTCATTCTGCTTCTCCCTTGGTCCCAAACATCAACGAGACCCTTGTACCCTCACCCAGCCGGCTGGCGACCTGCAATTTGCCCCCGTGCTGGTTAATAATTTTTCGGCATACCGCCAAACCGAAACCGGAGCCTCCCGCACTGCGGCTGAAACCCGGCTCGAAAATACGATCCAGGTCTTCCGGCGCAATGCCACAGCCCTGATCCTGGAATTCCAACTCGACATTGTTTCCCATCGCCGGCTTCACCGTGATGTGCAGCTCGCCGCCCGGCTTCATGGCGCGGAAGGCGTTCACTGCGAGATTGAAAAACACCTGCTGCAGGCGGGACGGATCCCCCTGAATGTCTACGCACGGCGCGCACGGAACATAGTCGATGCGAATGCCGCACTGGTGGGCCACCGGTTCCAGCAACTGAATGGTGCAGCCCAGCAATTCGGTGACGTTTACCGTGCGCAGTTGCAGCGGACCGGGATGCCGCAGATGTAGCACGTTATTCACGGTGGCCGCGATCATTCGTAGGCCCGCCTGAATATGTTTGGACCAGTTGCGAATGTCGTTGTCGCCTTCGGGTGCAGCCTGCACCAGCAGGGAGGCGAACAATTCCATGCTGGCCAGGGGATTGCGAACTTCGTGCGCCAGCAGCGCCGTGCTTTCCGCCAGGGCCTGTAAGCGGGTGGCATTCTCGCGCTCTTCCTCCAGCCGGTGCTGGGCGGTCACGTCACGAACGATATACAAAGCGTCGGCCTCGCCGCCATGGGCCGTGAAGACGGCCTGGCGAACAGCCAGGTAGCGCGCTTGACCTTCCAGGTGAAGCACTACTTCCCGCTCCTCATCCGCCGGACGGAGATCGGCAAAAATTGCGTCCTTATCTTCAATTCCCGCAAGCAACCGTTCCGCTTCGGGATTACAGAGTTGTAATCCGCAGCCGGCGCCGCGCAATACCACGCCGCACGGCAAACCTTCCAGCAAACTTTGCAGGTGGCGCCGCATACGTTCGTTTTCCCGCAGGCTGGCGGCCAGATGTTGATTCTTTTCTTCCAGTTGCTCGCGCAAGCCTGCCACATCCTGCTGCAGCTCCCGATAAGAAAACTCCAACAAACCGGCGGCACGGGTGAAGTCGGCAAACGCCTCCGCCAGGGTTTCCCGCGTCGGAGGCGCTTTTTGTACTGCCAGCCCGGATTTGCTTGAACGACGCATGCCTTTGAATTCGCACACGTGATGCCAAACTGGGCAACTTTTACCTAAGAATTATCTGATCTACTGCAACAGGAAGTGTTCCGGACGCACCATCGTGTCCTCATCCGCCAGGATGAACGCCCGTTCGATGGCATGTTGCAACTCGCGTACGTTGCCCGGCCACGCATATTGCAGAAGCATCGAACGAACCGACGTATGTAGCGTCTTTTGAGGCATTTTGGCCTGCCGGCAAAAGTGGGCGAGGAAGTAAGTCGCCAGGGAAATCACATCGTCGTTGCGTTCATGCAGAGTGGGAATATGGATGGGAAACACCGACAACCGGTAGTACAGGTCCTGGCGGAATTCGGTGCGCTTAATTCTTTCCTTCAGATCGGCATTTGTTGCCGCTATGACGCGAACGTCCACGCGGAATACATCGGGACTGCCCAGGCGTTGTACTTCTCCCTGCTCCAGGAAACGCAGGATCTTGCTCTGCAG
>CAZUCM010000289.1:0-4722 GCA_964619235.1 uncultured Terriglobales bacterium | reverse complement strand
CGTTCCGTCATAGGCGAAAGTGCCGCAGGAAGCGGTCAGTACCGGCGTGGCCGGGTTGATGACCAGCGTGCCCGTGACCTGTCCGTTGCCCCAGTTCGGGTCGCCGCTGGTGAAGGTGGCGGTAATGTTGTAGTTGCCGGCATTGGTTTCGATCTGCGCCGGGCTATAGGCAAACGTTCCGCTGACGCCACCTGCCGAGGCCGTGCAACCGTGGGCGTTGCCGTCAAAGGTCGCCGTGTCGCAGTTGATGGTCAGCGTCGGCGTGGGAAGAGTGATTACCTCGGTCATCGTGCCGGTGCTGCCCGCAAAAGCGTTATCGCCGGAATATACCGCCGTGACGGTGTAGGAGCCAGCCGCAAGGCTGCCGGGCGTGAAAGTCGCCTGACCTTGACTAAGGGTTACCGCTTCGGGTTGATCGACGCCGTCGGAAAACGTCACCGTCCCGGTTGCAACTGCCGTGCCCTGCGTCGATGGGGTCACCGTGGCCGTAAACGTCACCGGAGAACCGGCTGTCGAAGGAGAAGGGGCGGTAAGTGTGGTTGTAGTTTGAACCAGCAGCTCGGCAAAAACGTAGGCGTCTACGTTCCCAATGATCGGCGAACTGCCCGCGCCATAGCCCCAGGTGTAGTTGGACTGCGCACCACCGTCGTCGCCATAAACGGCGTAAGCGTACACCGTATGCACGCCCAGGGGTACGTCACTTAACGAAAAGCTGTAGCCGGCCGGATTACTCCCCGTGCCGCTGGTGAGCGTCGCCGGCTGCCATGCGCCTTGCTCGGTATCCAGCTGATAGTACACCGCCGTGGGAGGCGGAGCGGCCGGAGTAAAGCTGCTGGTCGCCATTGCCAAAAACGACGGGTTCAAATTGCTCGTGGCATAGACCGCCATGCCACTGATGGCGTCGGGATCATCGGTTCCCTGCACTTGGGTGGTCAATGGAACATTTTGCGCCGGAGCGGCTGTAATCGCCGTCACCGTTCCGGAGCTGCTGCAAGTGGCATCGTCGCCGCAATTGTTCGTAACGTAGATCATGTTGCTCGTTGGGTTAACCGCCAACGCAGTTGGATATTGTCCAACGCTCACCGTACTCGTACCCAACGTCGCTCCGTCGATCACCGTGACCGCACTACTAGTGTCGCAAGTCGGATAGTCACCGCAGGGACTCAACGCATAGATCATGTTGGTCACCGGGTTAACCGCAACTTCGAAGACCGGCCCCCCCGTGCTGACCGTGTTTGTATTGTTGGTGGCTCCGTCAATCACCGTCACGTCGCTGTCGCCTGAGCTGGCAACATAGATCTGGTTGGTCACCGGGTTGACCGCGAGAGAATAAGACTGGCTTCCCACGCCAACCGTGGTTGTGCTGTTGGTCGCTCCGTCAATCACCGTTACGTCATTATCGCCAGAATTAAGGGCATAGATCTTATTGGCCGACGGGTTAACCGCGATCCCAAGTGGTCCGTTTCCAGCACCGACGGTTGTAATGCCGTTCGTGAGCCCGTCAATCACCGTTACGGTGCCGCTGGCATAATTGGCGACATAAATTCGATTGGTCACCGGATTCACGTCGATCGCATACGCATACTGTCCGGTGCTCACTGTGGCCGTACTACCGGTGGCCCCATCTATTACCGTCACCGTGCCGGCATTATTGCAATTCGAATCGTTGCCGCAGGGATTCGCCACGTAAATCTTATTGGTCGCCGAATTTATCGCAATCGCATAAGCACCCAGGCCGGCGGTAGCGGTGGTCGTGTTATTGGTTACCCCGTCGATCACCGTTACCGTACCTGCGCTGTTGCAAGTCGGATCGTTACCGCAGCTATTGACAACATAGATTTGATTGGTCACCGGATTGACCGCTATCGCGACTGGATCCATCCCGACTGTGACCGTGGTATTGCTATTTGTGATTACGTCGGATACCGTCACCGTCCCCGAACTGCCGCAATTGACGTCGTTTCCGCACACATTGACGGCGTAACTTTTGCCAGTGACGGGATTGACGGCAACTGCCTGGGGATAAAATCCGGTGTTGATCGAGGCGCCACTATTCACCGCCTCGTCGATCACCGTCAGGTCGTTGCTCCCTTCATCGGCTACGTAGACTCTGCCGGTCACCGGATTCACCGCCACAGATTGCGGCGCACTGCCTCCGGAGGCCAACGTAACGGTCGAATTGTTCGCGCCATTGACCACCGTCATGTTGTTGCTGACGAGATTGCTCACATAAATCATATTCGTGATTGGGTCAACCGCCACTGCCTGCGGATAGTTCCCGGCCGTTACCGTCGAGGTGTTATTGGTCGCTCCATCGATCACCGTCACATTGTTGCTGTAAGTGTTGACAACATAGATCTGGTTGGTAACCGGATTGACCGCTATGCTTTCGGGATGCGTCCCAGCCGTCACCGTCGTCGTGGCATTGCTGACGCCGTCGATTACCGTCACGTTGTTGCTGCTTTGATTGGTAACGTAGATTTTGTTTGTTGCCGGGTTTACCGCCACTCCAAACGGCGCGGTTCCCACGCTCACCGTAGCCGTTGCATTGGTGGCGCCGTTGACTACCGTGACATTGTTCGAGTTCTGATTGGCGATATAAATCTTATTGGTCGCCTGATTGATTGCAATTCCCAACGGAAAACCGGGAACGCTGACGTACGTGCTGAGATTATCGCTGGCGCCATCGATGACGGCCATGCTCCTTGAGGAATTTGGAACATATATTTTATTGGTTGCTGTATTGACGGCGATTGCCACCGTTGCGTACCAGGTATTGATTTTTGTGATGACGGTATTGCTGGCTCCGTCGATCACCGTAATGTCGTCGCTAAAGCCGTTTTCGGCAACATAGATTCGATTGGTGACGGGGTTCACTGCTACCGCAATTGGATCGTTGATATTGAAAATCGTGGCAATCGTAGCACCACTGGCGCCGTCGATAACCGTCAAATCGTTTTGATCGTAGTTGGCGGTATAAATCCTGTTGGTCATTGGATTTATGGCGATGGAACGAGGCGCCTCACCGGTAGCAATGGTTCCGACTACCGTCTGCGCCGCGGCGGTTCCGCAAATCAGAAGGGCTGCCATGGCAAGCAATAGTGCCGCTGCGCCGCGTGAATGCTTGCGGCATCGAGATAATGTCTGGATGATGGCTGCGAAAGAGATGGGTGTGAAGGTGCACTGCTGCTTAGCCATGGTACAGTCCTCCGATGATTTTTCGTTATACGGGTCCCTGATTCTGGCCGAGATTCATTGGATATTTGGGGCCGAATGACGCTTTGCGCACGGGGAGCGGCGATATTCGCCGAAGTGCGCAACTAACTCCGCTTTGTCGGGCCTGACAACCCTGGGTTCGTCGTTTGCCTGGTTATGACACACCTCACGCCGCCCAATTGCCGGGCATTAGAAACGTGAAGTTCAACTTAACTTGATCGCACACTTTTATAGACTGAGGGTGGAGAGCTGTCAACAAAAAGCTGCATGAAAAGACGATGAGAATATGAATACTCTTTGAAGATTCAAGATCGACGGAAGGATATTCTGGAACCACTTAGAAGTTATCGCTTCGCTCCGGCCCCGCCGGGCTGCAAATCGCCGGCGCTATTGGGAAGCACTCCAGGGCCGTTCACCGCTTCCGGATTGAGCAGGTCGTCGTGTTTGGGACCCAATCCCAACTTGATAAGAGCGCGCGAATCCGGCACCACCTTACTCTGCCAGCCATGATCGTTCTGGAAACGGGTCATGGCTTCTCTGGTGCGCTGGTCCCAACTGCCGCTGGGTTCGCCTTCCAGATACTTCTCGCGAATCAAAGCTTGCTGAATTTCCAGTGCGCGCTCGTCCTGAATACCATGTTGCCCATGATGCACGGCCGCATGCGTGCGCGGCGCCCGGGGAACAGGCCCTCTCCACTGTTTCTTGCTTTTTGCATGGGAGGCGCCGGGCCGGTAAGAGTTGGTCCGGGCAGCGTGCAATCCGGCCGTCGATCTGGCGGAAGCCGTGGACGCCGCCGCTTTGGCTTGTGCGTCGGCAGCCTTTGTCTGGGTTGACGATGCGGCACCGGCTTTTCCTGCCGCCGCCTGGGTATGCCCGGTTGCGCTGGGCCTATGGTGCTTCTTCTTGCTTGTAGTAGCGCTACTGATCGCCGTAAACATCAGGATCGCGGCGAGCATTGCCACTACACGCGTATATGTAAGACTAAATCTCAAACTTCACCCCAAACCATTCAAACAACCGGCTTCCCCTGTCATTACCAAGCCGTTGCGGCTTTTGCCCTTACACCATGATGACGCTGGGAGACTTAGCAAAACCATAATGCCCGCTCCAACAGCGTCAGATTAGCTTTAATTTTGCGGCGGAACCCAATGAAAGGCAAGTGCCTTTCTTAACACGGCAGTAACAAAAGGACCAACACTAAGGGGAACCCCCTGGAAATACTTGCAGTTACCGGTGGAGTGCGCCATGGCCATTCCACGCCATGACGCGCTCCAGCGGCTGTGGGTTGCGTGGAGTTTCCCGGCAACCCATGACTCGCGACTGCGTTACGGCAACGTGCCTCCCAGGAAGATCGTACCGGCGTTGCGGCCCCGGCCTTGACGCACCAGGAAAACCACATCATCGCCACTCTTAAGTTGCGACTGGATGCGATTGAAGTCCGCTACGCTATCCACCGGCTTCTTGTTGATCTCCAGGATGACATCGCCACGGCTGAGCCCGCAATCG
>CAZUCM010000288.1:0-4751 GCA_964619235.1 uncultured Terriglobales bacterium | reverse complement strand
CTTTGCCAGGAATTGGCCGGTATACGAGCGCGGCTCGCGGGCAATGGCCTCGGGCGGGCCGGCTGCCACCAGTTCTCCACCGCGGTGTCCACCCTCCGGACCCAGGTCAATCACCCAATCGGCGGCTTTGATCACGTCCATATTGTGCTCGATCACCACAATCGATCCGCCGGTATCGATCAGGCGGCGGAAGGCCGCCAGCAGCTTGCTGACGTCGTCGAAGTGCAGCCCCGTTGTGGGCTCGTCAAAGATGTAAAGCAGGCGCGGGCGTCTGCGGGCGCCGGAATCGGCTTCGTGACGGGAGCTCAACGGCATCTTTCCTTGCAGGTGGGCTGCCAGCTTCATGCGCTGCGCCTCGCCGCCCGATAGCGTCGTGGCCGATTGGCCCAGCCGCAGATATCCCAGTCCCACCTCGTCGAGCACGCGCAGTTTCTCCATTACCCGATGGGCGGAAGAAAAGAACTGCATCGCTTCCTTTACCGTCAGGTTCAGCACCTCGTGGATATTTTTCCCGCGATACCGGATTTCCATGATCTCCGGCTTATAGCGCGCGCCCTTGCAGTCTTCGCAAATCAGCTCGACGTCGGCCAGAAACTGCATTTCCACCGTTACCGTGCCGTCGCCCTGGCAGGTTTCGCAGCGCCCGCCGGGAATATTGAACGAGAAGTGGCCTGCCGCGTAACCACGCTTATGCGCCTCCGGCAGCGAGGCGAAAAGGTCGCGAATGGCATCGAAGGCCTTGATATAGGTGATCGGGTTGGAGCGAGGCGTTCGCCCGATCGGCGACTGGTCCACCAGCACGGCCTCATCGATGGCCTCGGCTCCGCTCAATTGCACCAACTGGGGCAGGGAAGGACCGTTATCGTCATCGGAGCCGGCGCCCGCCCGCAGGGCGCGGTACAGAACATCGTGAATCAGCGTGGACTTGCCGGAGCCGGAGACGCCGGTTATGGCGACCAGCATATGCAGCGGAATATCGACATCGATATGCTTCAGATTGTGCGCGCTGGCGCCGCGTATACGAAGTTGTTGCGGCCCGGGCCTGCGCCGGTGAGATGGCAGGGGAATTCGTAACTCCCCGGCCAGATAGCGCCCGGTGAGAGATTGCGGCAGGCGCTGGATCTCTTCGAAGCTTCCTTCGGCCACCAGGTGTCCGCCATTTTCGCCGGCTCCGGGGCCCAGATCGAAAATTCGATCCGACGCGCGCATCACTTCAATATCGTGCTCCACCACCAGAATGGTGTTTCCCATGGCGCGCAGGTCGTGCAGGATGTTGATCAGGCGGTGTGTATCGCGCGGGTGCAGGCCGATCGAAGGCTCGTCGAGCACATACAACGTTCCCACCAGGCGCGAGCCCAGTGCGCTGGCCAGCTGAATGCGTTGCGCTTCGCCGCCCGACAAGGTGGAGGCCAGCCGGTCCAGCGTGAGGTAGTCGAGGCCGACTTCCATCAGAAAGCGCAGACGATCGCGAATCTCATCCAGCACCTTCCCGGCGATATCGCGCTCTTCGCGGCCCAGCTGCAATTCCGCGAAAAACTTCGCCGCCTCTTCCACCGTAAATCCGGCGACCGCGCATATGTTCTCGCCGCCGATTCTCACCTGTCGTGCTTCCGGACGCAAGCGCGCGCCTCCGCACAGCGTGCAGGTGGAGTACCCGCGATAGCGGCTGAGAAACACCCGGACGTGAAGCTTGTACTTCTTCCGTTCCAGGTGCTGAAAAAAACCGCGCACGCCCAAAAACTTGCCTTCCCCCTCCATCACAATTCGCCGCTGCGCGGCCGGGAGCTCATGCCAGGGCACATCCAGGGGAATCCCGCTCTCTTTGGCATGGCGTTTCAGATCGCTGAAGAAAGGCCGGTGCTTGGGCTTGGTCCAGGGATCGATCGCCCCCTCTGCCAGCGTCTTGTTCTGGTCGGGCACCACCAGATTCATATCGAAATCGACGGTGTTCCCGAAGCCCTGGCATTGCGGGCAGGCGCCGTAGGGATTATTGAAGGAAAATAGACGCGGTTCGGGTTCTTCGCAGCGGAGATGACACTGTTTGCACTCGAAGCGGTGGGCAAATCGCAGTTGTTGCGGCGCTCCTTCGTCCCGCGGCGCGGTTTCAAAAATCACCTCGCCGGCCTCGCGATATCCGGTTTCGATGGCATCGACGATGCGGCTGCGGATATCCGCGGCCAGGACGATGCGGTCGATCAAGGCATACACCGGCTCTGCAAAATTGACGTCCAGCAGCGACTCGGGAGTGGAAAACTCAAATACTCGGCCATTCTGGAAGAGGCGGTTAAAGCCGCGCTTGCGCAGTTCGAAGAGCCGCTCCTTCAAAAGTTCGGATTGCGCCGGAACCGCTTTCTTCTTGCGCGCGCCGCGCTTCGGTTTTTCCGGTTCGGGCGGCGGAACCGCAATCTGCACCGGGAATAGGACGTTCAGCCGCGTCTCTTCGCCCAGTGCCAGCAGACGCTCGGCGACCTCGTCGACGGTGTCTTTCTTGACCTCGGCGCCGCACTGGAGGCAGAAGGTGCGGCCCACCCGCGCAAAGAGCAGGCGCAGGTAGTCGTAAATTTCGGTTGCCGTAGCCACCGTCGAGCGTGGATTGCGGGTGGTGTTCTTCTGGCGAATGGCCACGGCCGGGGCGATGCCATCGATCACGTCGGCATCCGGTTTTTCAATGCGCTCCAGGAATTGCCGCGCATAGGCCGACAACGATTCCACATACCGCCGCTGCCCTTCGGCGTAAATCGTGTCGAAAGCGAGCGAGGATTTGCCCGAACCGGAGACTCCGGTCACCACCGTCAGCGAGTCGTGGGGGATATCAACGTCAATATTCTTGAGGTTGTGAACCCGTGCGCCGCGAACAATGATGGAATCGGTTGCCATGCGTAAACCTCTTATTATAGCCGGGAGGGGAAGCCGTCAGCCGCCAGTCGGAGCAACCCATTCTGGCTGCTTGCTCGCGTAGAGAAACAGGGCGCATCTCCCCATGGAAGCCCATCGAGTTGAAAGCGAAGGATCTTCAGCCCCTGGCAATCTTCCTAGGCCCGCTTCAAAACGGTTTCTTTCACCCGCCTGAAAACTTCCGGCAATTGCTGGGCATCTTCAGCCGAATCGGCGAATCGGGCGCGCTCATAGTGGACGGTAAACTCGGCCAGAGAACTTCTTACGGCAGGATCGGTAATGGTGGCGACGAATTCCGTGGGCGTTTGCGAGGGCAGCTTACGCCAGCCGCGGCGAGCCAGGGAGCGGAGCACCCGCTCATACCATACGGTGGCGCACGAGCGTGGCGCCTGCTCCGGATGAGCGGCCAGCCGGTGCCTCCGCAGGGCACGATACAGCTGGCGGGAATTCAGAAGCAGGGCCAGAGCAAGAATCGAGCAGAACAGGGCGGCCAGCCAGCGCTGCGGCTCGCGCGAGACGCGATGGCGGCTGCGCTCGGCGAGCGCCAACAGAGCGGCGTATTTCCGGTGAAACCAGCCGGCCATGCGGTAGGCCTTGTCCCGCGCACTCAGCGTGGTGGCGAAGGTCAGGCGGCGTTGGTGGGAGAAATCGTAATTGATGATCCATTCGCGCCAGAATTCGCGGCCGGCATCCAGGTACTGCATGAAGCGGCTGGAGGCCTCCGCGGCGGCATTCGGGTCGCTCGGAGTTGGGTCGAACGTTACCCATCCGTGGCCGGGGAAGTAGGCCTCCACCCAGGAGTGCGCATCGCGCGCGCGCACCACGTAGCTGCCGGAAAACTGATTGAACTCTCCGCTCTGGAAGCCGTTGACCAGACGCGCCGGAATTCCCAGCGTCCGCAGCATGATCGCCATGGCCGATGCAAAGTACTCGCAATGGCCGCGTCTGCGTTCGAACAGAAAATTGGCCAGAGGGTCGGGCGGCGCCGCCGGAAGTTGTAGTGTGTAGCCGTATTGGGTCCGCAGGTGCGACTGCAGCGCCATTGCTTTGTCGTAGGGCGTGGCGGCCTTCTGGGTTACTTCTTCGGCAAGCTCGCGAATTCTGGCGTCCAGGTGCTTGGGCAGTTGCAGGTAACGGAGTTGAACCTCCGGCGGATAAACGGTGCCGTCGGTCCGCAACTCGGCTGGGGAGGGCGGCTCGATTACGGAGATGGCTTCATAGCTGTTGATCATGTGCTCCCGGTCGGTATTGCGGACCGCGCCGGTGACGTCGGCGCTGATTTCCAGAGCCGGTCCGAGGAGGGCTTGCGGCTTGGGAGCCAGGAAGAAGACGTTTTCCCCCAGCGGTTCCATCAACACCCGGTAATGCACCGTATGCGGAGCACCGCGATGGTACGGGGGGAAAAGCACGTCGTGCCACAGTGGATAAAGCGGGCCGAAATCAAGCCGGCCGCCGGTATGCGCGAGCACGTCTCCTTCCTGCACCGGGTTGAACCAGCGATGGCCGTCGAACAGTCCGAGGGTGACGCCGCGCCAGCGAAGCGTGGGCGCGTCGGGGGCATTCCCGAGGAATTGCACGTACATGACGACGCTGGAGAGCTGCTTGATCTCCCCGATGCTGCCCAGGTTGACTTCGTTGTTGAATCCGCTCACTACCTGGCTCTGCGGGGCCAGAGCCGCCATATAACCGCCGGCGACACGGGGAAGAACGAAAAAGAGCCCTGCCGCCAGCACCAGTATGCCGGCCACCAGTCCGATGGTGTAAGCGGCCAGCGAGCGAGGCAAACGGTACGACTGCCGCGGGGCGGAAGCGCAGATCTCCGCCACCGGCCTTCGTCAGCAACGTTACCTCGGCTT
>CAZUCM010000287.1:0-4754 GCA_964619235.1 uncultured Terriglobales bacterium | reverse complement strand
CCGCTGGTATCTCCAGTGGAATCGTCGAACTGAGTCTGACCCAAGAGAGCAACGACGGTCTGGGAAGGGTGGAAGACCAGGGGCTTCATTTGCTGATGTCCCACTTCCAGTTCCGGACTTCCGGCATATCTTCGCCGTTCTTGTCGATGTATTGCTTGTGTTCGACCAGTTTGTCCTGCAGCTGCTGCTTCAGGTAGATACCGCGGTCGCCGGTCTGCGGCAAGCGGTCGATGGTATCCATCACCAGGTGGAAGCGGTCGAGCTCGTTCAGCACCGTCATATCGAAAGGCGTAGTGGTGGTGCCTTCCTCCTTGTAGCCGCGGACATGAAAATTACCGTGGTTCCTTCGGCGATAGGTCAGGCGGTGGATAAGCCACGGGTAAGCATGGTAGGCGAAAATGACCGGTTTATCGATGGTGAAGAGCCCGTCGAAATCGGTATCGTTCAAACCATGAGGGTGCTCGGTGGACGGCTCCAGTTTGAACAGATCGACGACGTTGACCACGCGGATTTTCAGGTCCGGCAGATGCCGGCGCAGGATGGACACCGCAGCCAGGGTCTCCAGCGTGGGCACGTCGCCGCAGCAGGCCATTACCACATCGGGGGCAACGCCCTGATCATTGCTGGCCCACTGCCATATACCGATACCCTCGGTGCAATGCTTCACGGCGGCTTCCATCGTCAGCCACTGAGGCGCCGGGTGCTTGCCGGCGATCACCACGTTGACGTAATGGCGGCTGCGCAGGCAATGGTCCATGACCGACAGCAGACAATTGGCATCCGGCGGAAGGTACACCCGCACGATCTCGGCCTTCTTGTTGACAACCTGATCGATGAATCCCGGGTCCTGGTGTGTGAAGCCATTGTGATCCTGCCGCCAGACGTGGGAGGCCAGCAAATAGTTCAATGACGCAATTTTTCGCCGCCAGGAAAGGTGCGAGGTAACTTTCAGCCATTTGGCGTGCTGGTTGAACATGGAATCGACGATGTGGACAAACGCTTCATAACAATTGAACAATCCATGACGCCCGGTGAGCAGATACCCCTCCAGCCAGCCCTCGCACTGGTGTTCGCTCAGCACTTCCATCACCTGCCCTGCCGGCGCGAGGAATTCGTCGTTGGGAACGGTCGCGGCTTCCCATTGCCGCTTGGTCACTTCAAAAAGAGCCTCCAGCCGGTTCGAGAGCGTCTCGTCAGGGCCGAACACCCTGAAATTCCTCTGTTCGAGATTGGACTTCGCCACGTCGCGCAGAAATCGCCCGAGCACTTGCGTGTCGCCCATACCCGGCGTGCCCGGTGAGGGCACTTCGACCGCATAGTCGCGGAAATCCGGCATCCGCAGGTCGCGCAGCAGCATTCCGCCGTTGGCGTGGGGATTGGCCCCCATGCGACGATCGCCCCGGGGCGCAAGTTCGGCCAGTTCCGGCCTCAGCCGGCCCTGCGCATCAAAGAGTTCCTCCGGCCGGTAGCTTCGCAGCCATTCTTCCAGCATCTTGAGGTGCTCGGGATGAGTGGCGGGATCGGAGAGCGGCACCTGATGCGCCCGGAAAGTGCCTTCCACCTGCAGGCCATCAACGATCTTTGGCCCCGTCCAACCCTTAGGCGACTGAAGGACGATCATAGGCCAGCGCGGCCGCGTGGCATCGCCCTTTTTCCGGGCATCGTTCTGGATACGCTGGATCTCCTCGACCGCCCGGTCCAGGGTTGAGGCCATGGCCTCATGCATCAATTCCGGCTCATGACCTTCGACAAAATAGGGCGTCCAACCGTAGCCGCGAAGCAACTGCTCCAACTCCTCGCGATCGATCCGCGCGAGCACGGTCGGATTGCTGATCTTATAGCCGTTGAGATGCAGGATCGGCAGCACGGCGCCGTCGGAAACCGGATTGAGGAATTTGTTGGAATGCCACGCAGTGGCCAAAGGACCCGTCTCCGCCTCGCCATCGCCTACGACGCAGGCGACGATAAGGTTGGGGTTGTCGAATACCGCTCCGAACGAATGACTCAGCGAATAGCCCAGTTCGCCGCCCTCATGAATCGAGCCCGGACACTCCGGCGATGCATGGCTGGGAATCCCGCCGGGAAACGAAAACTGGATAAAGAGCTTTCGCAGTCCGGCTTCATCCTGGCTGATGTCGGGATAGATCTCGCTGTAGGTGCCCTCCAGATACGTATTCCCGACCACCGCCGGACCGCCGTGCCCGGGACCGGAGACATAGATCATGTTCAGGTCGTACTTCTTGATCACCCGGTTCAAGTGCACGTAAATGAAATTCTGCCCGGGCGTCGTACCCCAGTGTCCCAGCAGCAAATGCTTCACGTCCGCCAAGGCCAGCGGCCGCTTCAAAAGCGGGTTATCGTAAAGATAAATCTGTCCTACCGCGAGGTAGTTCGCGGCCCGCCAATAGGCGTCCATTTTGTGCAACAGATCCGGCGTAAGCGTCGTGGCTTTGGCTGTCATATTTCACCTTCCTTCTTTGCCGCACCCAGCCCAAGCAGGCGGCAGACAGACCGGGCAATCATCCGTTCCTCGTCGGTACGAATCACGCGGACCGTAACCCGGCTGGCGCCGCTGGAAATCACCGCGGCAGTATCCGCATTGAGCGTTCGATCCAGTTCGATCCCGAGAAAGTTCATTCCTTCGCATATGCGGGCGCGGATGAGGGGTGCATTTTCGCCGATGCCTCCGGCGAAGACCAGTGTATCCAGGCCACCGAGCGCCGCCGCATAGGCTCCAATCCACTTTTTCGCCTGATAGCAAAAGATCTCGATTGCTTCCGCCGCCCGGACATCTTCGTTTTCCCGCGCCAGCAGCTCCCGCATGTCGGAGCTGATCTCCGATACTCCCAGAAGCCCCGAGTCGTGATTCACCATATGATCAAATTGCGACGGCGTCATCCGTTCGCTGCGTGCCAGAAACGAAACCAACCCGGGATCCACATCGCCGGACCGGGTGCTCATCACCAGGCCGGCGCAGGGAGTGAATGCCATCGTTGTGTCCATGCTGCGGCCATTCAGCACCGCGGCCATACTGGCGCCGTTGCCCAGGTGCGCCAGGATGACGCGCCCGTTCGCCGCCTTCGCGCCCGCAACCCGTTCGAGCTCCTGCATCAAGTAGGCGTAGGACAGGCCGTGAAAACCATAGCGTTGAACCCCTTTGGCCTGAAAGCGCCGGGGAATGGGCAACTGACGCGCCACGCGCGGCATTGCGTTATGAAAGGCGGTGTCGAAGCAGGCGACCTGCGGCACATCCGGGAAGCGGCGATGAAAAGCCGCGGTCAACAGGATCTCCTCCGGCAGGTGGTCGGGATCGAACGGACTGAGCTTGCGCAACTCCTCGATCATCTCCGGCGTAATGCGCTGCGGCTCGCAGTATTTCGGCCCACCATGCACCACGCGATGTCCCACAGCGGCCAGAGCTCCGCCTTCGATTCGATCCTGGATCCAATCCATCAGCAGACCCACCGCGGTCTGGTGATCCGGGACCGCCACCGGACGGGAGAAACTATCCTCCGGAGTCGAACCCTTTACGGTAAACCGCCCTTGCGGAAGGCCCACCCCTTCCATCTTTCCTTCCATTATCCGCAGCAACGAGTCGCCGGCTTCAAACATCGCCAGCTTGATACTCGATGATCCACCGTTAATCGTCAGGACGCATGCGCCGGCCGGCTTCACAATTGATCCTTCTGGCTTCCGGTAAGCACCAATCCCAGCGCGGCCAGCTTGGCGCGGGTGGATTGGCAATCAGTGTGATAAACGCCTTGAATCCCCAATCCCTCCGCGATCTGGACGAACATGGCGGTGTTTTCGACATAGGCGATTTGCCGGGCCGGCGTCTGACCGATGTCCAGCGCCATTCGGAAGATCTCCGCATCGGGTTTGCAAAGGTGGACGAAGCACGAGGAGACGAAGAAGTCTACGAACTCGTCCAGCTTGAATGTCCGGATGCGATGCGAATTCAGTTCGCGTCCTTCATTGTTGACCACGCCGACCTTCAGTCCATGCTCCGCTTTGAGATTGCGGATCAACTCGATCATCTCCGGAAAAGGCTGTGACTGCGCGAAGATGAAATCCCGGAACTGCTCGCGAGAGAAAGGCCGCTCCTGGTAAAACACCGTCCGGTGCAGGTATTCCTCCAGCGTCATTCTTCCCAATTCGTAGGTGCTGAAGATCTGCCGATGACGCTCTTCCATCTCCTCCGGGTTCAGGGCGAAAACCTTCGCCGCCAATGCCCGGGATTGATGGCCCCACCCGTCGGTGAGCATTACGCCGCCGATATCCAGAAACAACGTGGTAATTTCGCTTGAGCGTCGCATCATGGTACGGGAGTGTCCTTGGATTTGGGATTATGCCAGCCGCTGCGGGAAGCGACGATCGCCTCCGCCTCTTTCGGACCCCAACTGTGGCGCCGGTAGGGACGAACCCGGGGGTGGATCTTCAGGACCGGATCGACCACCGCCCAGGCGGCTTCAACCGTATCTTCGCGGGTGAAGAGGGCGCCATTGCCGCTCATGGCGTCTTCCAAAAGCCGTTCGTAAGGCGGTTCCGCTCCCGGCCGTTCTTCCAGCAGATAGAGTTCTTCCTGCTTCCCGATGAATTCCTTGCCGGCCAGTTTGACGCGAGCGGCGAGTGCAACCGCTGAATTGGGGGAGAGCCGGAAGCGCAGGTAGTTGGCCCGGCCGGCGGCGGGCATGGAGTCGGCGAAAAGCTTCTGCGGCGGCGGCTTCAGTTCCACGAGAACTTCGGTCGCTGTG
>CAZUCM010000286.1:0-4769 GCA_964619235.1 uncultured Terriglobales bacterium | reverse complement strand
TTTCGGTCAGCAAACGGCTTCGGGCCGGCAGCCAGGCCGAGGCCAACCAGACCGATGCCGCAACCCAGGCGCAATTTGTGACCAACGGCAATGAGATTACGCTCAATGCCAACACCCAGGGCGCGGGCGATCATGGGGTCAAGAGCGACCTGGTGATATACATGCCTCGCAAAGCGCCGTTGAACGTTGCGGCCCGCCGCGGCGATGTCAAGGTGGATGGCCGCGAGGGAGGGATTGAATTGGATGTCGCTCACGGCGATATCGTTCTTAAGGACATATCCGGCAGCATTACGGCGGCACTGCGCTCCGGTTCGATCAAGGCGGTCAAGATAGACGGGGATATCGAGGTCACCGGCCGCACCGATGAGGTCAAACTAACCGATGTCACGGGCAAGGCCAGCATAGACGCGGAGGTGTCGGACGGCCTGAGTCTGACGCACATCGGCGGCAAGGTGGCGTTCCGATCATCGCGCACGGACCTGGAACTGGCCTCTCTTCCCGGAGAACTGCGTCTGAATTCCGATGATTTGAAGGCCCGGCAAGTCGCAGGTCCGGTGCATCTGGTTACGCGCTACAAGGACATCCACCTGGAAGACGTCAGCGGGGACGTACACGTCGAAAACGCAAATGGCCTGCTGGAGGTCCATTTCGAAAAGCTGCCGCTGGGAGCTGTGGAGCTTTCCAATAGCAACGCCGATATCCGGCTGGTTCTGCCGCCCAAGGCGGAGTTCGACCTGCATGCCACCGCCAGCCGCGGCGATATTCACTCCGACTTCAGCGGGATCAATGTTTCTTCCGAGCATGACGATAGCCACGCCACCGGCCATGCCGGCAACGGCGGACCCAGGCTGGAAATCCACGACGAGCATGGGGATGTGGAGATCAGGAAAAGCTGAGGGACCGTTTTGAGTTTCGGGCTACTCCGCGGTAAGTGCTTAGCAGGGAATGGTTTAGCCGGTGGCCAACGACCAATGGCCAACCGCCGAAGCCGGCTCCGCAGCCGGGCTAAAGTGCTTGCCGTTTTATGCCGATATAGGATGCATGGACGTGTCATCCATTGCATTGCAAGGTTTGGACCAGGCCGAGGCCGGACTGACCAACTCCGCCGTCCAACTGGCGGGCGCGATGGCAACTCCGGTTGCCGGCGCAAATGTCGATACGGTTGATCTCAGCGCGGAAGTGATAGCGCAGATGTCCGCGAAGAACGAATTCGCGGCGAACATCGCCACGCTGAAGACCAGCGATGAGATGCAGCAGGCCACCATAGATATGATGGCCTGAAGCAGTTTGCTTCCTGAAAATGCGGGCATCCTGTCCGCACCGGAATGCGGGGGTGGCAACCCGCACTCCCAGGAGCGGGGATCACGCCGCAATGCCCTTACTGACTGTCACGTTCTGCCTTGCGCTTTCCAAGCGGCGGCGCAGAAGCTCGTCCAATGCTATTTTCCCCGGGCCGAATATCAATACCAGGAGCGCGGCAAACAAGAACGTATACGGGTCTGCATTGTAAAACCTGCCTGGGTCGGAGAACACCGATAGCAGGGCCTGATGATCGGCGGTGAAATAGGCGGTAAACATGTCGGCCGCCAGCATCAGGCCGATCAGCCGCGAACCGAGGCCTGCGGCCAGCAGGATTCCACCCAGAAGCTCCGTCAAGGCGACAAACCAGGCGTTCACGCCCGGCGCCGGAATGCCGAGGCTGGTGAAGAACTGAATGACGTGCGGAATGTTGTGCAGCTTGCCCCAGCCGGTCTGCATGAATTGCCAGCCCCAATACAGTCGAACTGCCAGCAATAGAAAGGACTGGAGCGAATTCCCGGCCTTGGTGAGCATGCCGTAGGCTGGGGAAAGGAAGCGATCAACCAGCTGTTTCATAAGAGTCTTTCGGAGATTCCAGGACGTCCGCGCTGCCGGAACAGAACCATCCCAGAGATTGCCAAAGTGCAAACCACTCTTTCAGTTTTCCGGCTTGCCGCTCTTCGTCGCGCTCATCGTGCGGAAATGCGGCTTCAATCGCGCGCTGGAGGTCCGCTCCGGCTCTGATTGCCGTCAGCAGGCGGAAGGCTTCCGGTTCCAGCCGCTTGTAGTGGACCGAGTACTCCACCCGATGCACGGCAAGGAAGATTTTCACGCCCCGTGCGGACGCCGGGTTCGACATGGCGCAAATCATTTTTCCGCATCGCCGCTTCCGGCGAACTGCCAGCAATAAGTCGTCAACGGGGTAGCACAGCTGCAGCAATGAAATATACGGCTGTAAATGCAGCTGAATATCCGGTCCGGCCCGCAGCAACTCTTCCACGGTGATTGCCGGATGTTGCGGGCCATCGAAGGCCTCGATGTGAGCCCATTCGAGTGCCGCCATGTCCAGGGCCAGCCGGGTATGCGGCTGCAGCCACCGAGGATTGGCTTGTAACCATTCCGCAAGGCGCGAGCCGAGATTGCGCAGGGTGAACGAATGGGAGGGACACGCAGCCAGGTAGGCCTGAGACATGCGGCGGAACCGTCTGGCTCCCAGGACGGCGCGCAGGCCGGGAAAGTCCTCGGCCAGCGAGTCCAGGACACGCAACCAGTATTGCCGGTTATAGATGGAGAGGCGCTCGAAGCCGGAAAGACGGTCATTTGGCTTGATGAGCTCATCCGCGGCCGGCGAGGAGCTGCGTTGCATTCGGCCCCTGGCCGTCAGAGGTTTCATGACGGCACTCGCCATTTGACGCTGTACTTCGAGCAGCGAACTCATCGCGGCGCTCCTGTCGGCTCCATGGTCAAGGGACCGCTCAGGAATGGCGCCGCCGCCCGATTCTGCGGCTGGAACCGGCTGAGATAACGGTTGGCCTTGAGCGCTTCGGCATGTACTTCCTCGAAGGACGGTATCTTGTCATCCCATTCCAGCAGCGTGGCTGTGAGCCCGATGCGGCCGATGGCTCTTGCGTACAGTTCCCAAACCGGATCGATGACCGGATGATCGTGGGTGTCGAGAATAAACTTCTCATAACGGGAGTGGCCGGCGATGTGAATCTGGGCGACCCTTTCGGCGGGCACCGACTCCAGATACTCCCCCGGGTCGAAGTTATGATTCATGGCGCTGACGTAAATGTTGTTTACGTCGAGCAGGATGCCGCAGTCAGCGCGCTCGACGACCTCGTTCAGGAACTCCCATTCGGTCATGACCGAGTCGTGAAACTCGGCATAGCTGCTTACGTTCTCCACCACGACCGGAACTTCCAGAAAGTCTTGCGCCTGGCGGACGTTTTGCGCGGTCAGCTCCACGGCCTCCCAGGTGTAGGGAATGGGCAGCAGGTCGTGGGTGACGCGTCCATCGACGCTTCCCCAGCAGAGATGATCGGAGAGCCAGGGGGTTCCGGTTCGCCGGACCAGCTTCTTTAATTTCCGGAGATATTCCCGATTCAGGGGCTGGGCGGAG
The DNA here is from genome assembly GCA_964619235.1 of uncultured Terriglobales bacterium. GTDB lineage: Bacteria > Acidobacteriota > Terriglobia > Terriglobales > Acidobacteriaceae > CAZUCM01. Next base: position 1,348 of record CAZUCM010000286.1, on the reverse strand, counting down.
CCGAAGTACATCGCCACGCCGTGTTGCACGACGCGATATTGTTCGAGGATCTGGTCGAGTATGGCCAGGGGACGGCCACCGTCACACATGTAGTTTTCCGAAATGATTTCAAACCAGTCGACTACCGGCTTCCGTTCCAGGATGTGACGGTAGTGAGCAACGCGCAGGCCGATCCCCACTCCGTATTCGGTGAACCCATTGAAGCGGTTTGCCGGCATGCCATCCTCGTTCTATACAGACGCGCAAAGCTGAAATAAAAAGTTGCGAGGACCGGACCGGGCAGCCGGCCCTCGTGCGGGGATTGAAGTTCTATGTAAACATCGGTCCTTGGGAGCCGTCGGTAGCACAGCCACCTTTGCCTTTGCAGGAATTCTTGCCTTTGCAGCCGTTATCACCGCTCTTGCATCCGCCCTGGCCTTTGCAGGAATTCTTGCCTTTACAGGCGTGCTTCTCCGGCTCGTCGGCAGCCTGCAGCAGGCGGGTAGAGGCGGAACTGGACGAGGCAGTGGAAGTCGAATTCTGTCCGGTTGCATGGCTGCTGGCAAACGCGGGTGCGGCGCCAGAGAGCAATCCGGTCATAGCGGCGGTCAACAGGAGCGATTTGATCTGGGTATTCTTCATTGAGTTTTTCCTTATCAGCTGAGGTTGACATTCGGTTGACCTGATGCCAGGCCAGCCATTCGGAAGGGCCGGATCAGCGGACTACGCTGCCATCCCTCGTGCTTTTGATTCTTCATGGCAGCCGAAGGTTCACACTCGCGCGAAAGTTTTTTTGCCGGCATTTGTGCGCAAACGAAGCAGCTACGGCACTTTCAGGGAGGACAGGTTGCCCAAATGGTGCAGCACCCCGGCGATGGGAGAGCGATCAAAGCGCAAAACGATGAATTCAAGGGAGGCCCACCGGCGGGAGACGGGATACAGGAGGCTCCCGGCTCTTCTACTGCATTCTTGCCGGGGCGCCCATATCGCGATTCCGGGCGCGAACCAGTTCGATGACGCGCTCCACGACCTGGTCGATGGTGAGGGCACTGGAGTCGACCGTAACCGCGTCTGGCGCAGCGATCAAGGGTGAGGCGCTACGGCCGCGGTCGCGCTCGTCTCGCCGGCGGATTTCGTCGGCGATCAAGCGGAGTTTCTCCGGATCGGCAGCGCTGCCGGTGTCCTGCAGGACGCGGCGAGCCGCGCGTACTTCCGCGGAAGCTTCCAGAAACACCTTTACTTCAGCGTGCGGAAACACCTTGGTGCCGATATCGCGTCCTTCCATGACGACTCCGCCGCCGGCGCCCATCTCGCGCTGCCGGTCGACCATCCATACGCGCACCAGGGGATGGACGGAAAGCCGGGAGGC
>CAZUCM010000285.1:0-4774 GCA_964619235.1 uncultured Terriglobales bacterium | reverse complement strand
CCTCGGCCTGGCGAATTGCCTGCGAGACGTCGCAGCCGTCCAGCAGCACGCGATTGCCCTCCGGCAGGGGCTCCAGTTCGATACGGGAGCGTTCGGCCAAACGCAACAGGGCGTCTTCCTCTTCCAGCGAGACGCCTTGCTGCAAAGCCTTCAGTCCCAGAGCGCGATACATGGCGCCGCTTTCCAGGTTGAAGTATCCGAGCACCTTAGCCACTCGCTGGGCGATGGTGCTCTTGCCCGCTCCCGCGGGGCCGTCGATGGCGATAGTCAGTTTGCGTTCCATATTAGCTGCTCTTCGGCGTATCTCTCCGGAACGACGGATTGGGCGGAAGTTTTGGCGGCGCCACCTGGAGTTTGGAGCCGTTTTCCACCTGTGTGAAATTCAGCTCACGCGCCGCCAGCAGGGCGTTCACCGCTTCGTTCACCTTCGATCGGGCAACGAAGTGGCCAAAGAACTCGACAACCTCCGTCAATTCGGCAGCGACCAGACAATCCAGATACTTGGAAACCAGCGCCGAGAGGGCTGCCGGCACCGATAGCTCAATGCCTTCGCGTACCGTCTCCGGCGCCCAGTGGTACAACGTATCCCAGTAAGCGCCCTCTTCCGGCTTGTAATCCACGCGCGTAATAAGCAGGCGTGAGCCCAACTCCGCCAAAGCCCGATCCAGCGCCGCGGAAGACGGCTCACGGCCGAGTACCTCGCGCAGCCGGGTCTTCGTCATCGCTCCCTGCTGGCGCAGTGCGTCGAAGGCATCGCGGGCCAGGGGCGAATCCCCGGAGCGATGCCCCGGTTTGAGGGGCTGACGCGGGTTGCGGTCGCCGACCAGTCCGTACAGAAATGGAAAAACGGCGGCGGAAACCAGAAACACGTTTTCCCCGAAAAGATTGGCTTCGAAGGCGGCCTTTTCGCGGAGCAGCCGGACCATCAGCTCGGTGGCCGCTTGCGCTCTCGAATCGGTGAAGGCGTGCTGCCACGTGGGCAGGTGGTCATCACGGCCGGCCCAGGCGCCGATGAACGTAGGAATCAATACGGATTGGCGCTCCAGCGGGTACATCAAACAGAAACCCACCGAGTCGATAAAATCCCGCGCCTCCTCCAGCGTGTGAATGGGGCGGTCGTCGAGTTGCCATTTGTGCCGGCGCAGCGATATCAGCTCTAACTCAGTCATTGGTTAACAGTTTACAGGTTACAGTTTGCCGCCAGAAGGCAATCCTTCGGCGGCAAGCCGCAGCCTCTGCCCAGTGAGCTAAATCCTTTTGAATGCTCGTTGAATCTCTTTGATCGTGTAGCGTAACACGATGGGACGGCCATGCGGACAGCTTATGGGGCATTCGGTTTGCGCCAGCGATCGCAAGAGCCACTCCATCTTGTCCATGTCCAACGGGGTGTTGATCTTGATGGCGGCATGGCAGGCAATGGAGGCGGCGATCTCGCGGCGCAAACTCTCCAGGTTGATAGCCTGCTGTTCGCGCTCCAACTGGTTCAGCAGCTCGTGCAGCATCTGCTCCAGACCGCCGGCGTCCAGTCCGGCAGGGGCGGTTTTGACGGCAATCGTGCGCGAGCCGAAAGGCTCGACTTCAAATCCATTGCGGGTAAGTTCATCGCTGATATCGGCGAATACCGCCTGCTGCGCCGGAGTAAGCTCCACGATCAGCGGCATCAACAGGCGCTGGCTTTCAACCTGATTTGCCGACTGCTGGCGCAGTACTTTCTCGAAGAGCACGCGCTCGTGGGCAACATGCTGATCGATGATCCATAAACTGTCTTCCCCGGCAGCCACGATGAAGGAGTTTTCAATCTGGCCCAGCGGCCTGAGGCTGGAAAGTTCCACCTGTGGCGACGGCTCCGGGCCCCCGGCCGCCGGGATCGATGCTGTATCTTCGCGGGCTGCGGCGGCAAACGGAACCGGACCGCCGAAGGTTTGCCGCGGGAAGCGGGCCACGGGCATGGCGGCATTGCCGCCAACAGAGATAGCATCCTCGCCGAAGGCCAATCGCTGGTTGTGCGCCGGCAAAGTGGGCGGATGCAAGGCGAATTCGGCATCGGCGGCAGTGATCCCCAATTGCGGGTCGGCCCCGGGCGTCAACGCCTGCGAGGCGGTAGGCCGGGCGTCTATTTCGCGCCGGAACTGGGGCACCGGACGAGCCTTGATCAGCGCGGCGCGCACCGAATCGCGCACAAAATCATGGATCAGCCCGTGTTGCCGGAAGCGCACCTCCGTTTTTGACGGGTGAACATTGACATCCACTTCCGCAAACGGCAGCTCCAGAAATAGCAGCACCACGGGAAATACGGTGGGCGGCATCAGGTTGCGGTAGGCCTCGGTGAAGGCGTGCAGCACCAGACGGTCGCGGATCAACCGGCCATTGACGAAGATAAAAATGGAATTGCGATTCAGCTTTTGCACTTCCGGTTTGGAAACGAATCCGTGCAGCCGGATCTCTCCGGGGGTCTCTCCGGCCACGCCCTGCGGCGCCTCGTCCGGCTCCGGAGATGCGCCGGCGCGGTGCGGCAAGCCGCTGTGCAGGAGCGGCAAGGCCGCCGCCACCGGCAACAGGTCGTTCAGGGTTTCCTTCCCGAAAATCTGGTAGACGCGATCGGCGCCGGTCGCCACCGGAGCGGCGGTCAGGATGGCATTGGTGGCGGAGTGCAGCTCGAAATGCTTGCCGGGATGCGCCAGTGCGTAATGCGTTACCAGCGAGGCGATATGGGACAGCTCGGTGGCCTCCGAGCGCAGGAATTTGCGGCGGGCGGGAATATTGAAAAACAGGTCGCGGATGGTGATCGCCGTGCCCGCCGGCAGTCCGGCTTCCTCCACGCGCAGGATGCGTCCACCGGCGATTTCGACGACCGTGCCGGAGGTTTCTTCGGGGGCGCGGGTTTCCAGCCGCAGCCGCGAGACCGCGCCGATCGAGGGCAGGGCCTCGCCGCGGAATCCCAGAGTTGCAATGGCGAGCAGATCGTCGGCATTCTTGAGCTTTGAGGTGGCATGGCGCTCGAAGGCCAGCAACGCGTCGTCGCGCACCATGCCGCAGCCATCGTCGACGATGTGGATCAGCCGTTTGCCGCCCGCTTCCACGTTGATGCAAATGCGCTGCGCGCCGGCATCGAGCGAGTTTTCCAGCAGCTCCTTCACCACCGAAGCGGGCCGCTCCACCACCTCGCCGGCGGCGATCTTGTTGGCTACGTGCTCGGGGAGAACGTGGATCTTGCCCATCGGGTTAACAGTTTACAGCTTGCGGCTCACTGCTTGTTCAACACCGTCAGCACCGCGTTCATCGATCCCGAACGGAAACCTTCCAGATCAAGAGTGACGTAATTAAAACCCAGAGCTTTGAAGATACGGGTGAATGCGGCGGCCATCTCGGGAGAGAGGGCGCGGGGCATCTCTTCCGAGGCGATTTCAATGCGTGCGATGGGTCCGTGGTGGCGGACCCGGATTTGGCGGAATCCCAGGCCGCGCAGCGCCTCTTCGCCCTGTTCCACCTGACGCAGGGCTTCGGCGGTTACCGGGCGGCCGTACTCGATGCGCGAAGAAAGGCAAGCCGAGGCGGGCTTGTCCCATATGCGCAGGCCGGCGGCGCGCGCCAGGTCGCGAATGTCCTGCTTGGTCAGGCCGGTTTCCAGCAGCGGAGCGGCAATTCCGTGCTCGCGGGCCGCTTGTTGGCCCGGCCGGTAATCGCTCTGATCGTCGGAATTGATGCCATAGGCGATGGTGTCAAAGCCACGTCTGGCGCGAAACTCTTCCATGACGGTGAATAGTTCGTCTTTGCAGAAAAAGCAGCGTGAGGCGTCGTTGCGCGAATATTCCGGACGCTCCATTTCACCGGTGGCGACCGTTTCCACCGGGAAGGATTGTTCCTGGGCAAAAGCCAAAGCGTCGGCCAGCTGGGTGCGTGCCAGGGAGGGCGAATCGGCGATCACCGCCAGCATGGAATGGCCCAAAACCCGGTGCGCCGCCCATGCCAGATAGGCTGAGTCAATGCCCCCGGAATAAGCGACCAGCACTTTTCCCAGCGAGCGCAGACGGCCATCCAGTGCAGCTTGTTTGGCGGCTAAGTCCATACCTCTAGGATACAGCTTTCGGCGGTCAGCCAACATAGGGGCGGCGGGTCCTGGCCGGCGACCGGCGGCCGCCTTAGAAGAGCCGTTCCTGTTTCAATAGATCGCCAACCAGGCCGATATTTGCCAGTGAGAGAGCGAAGCGGTACTCATGATCGTCGCGCACCGTGCCCACCGAGAAGCGGCGATAAAGTACGACCAGGCCGCAACAATCCCAGTTGTAGGTGGCCTGTACTGCCGAGTACTGAAAAGCGTCCAGATTGGCATCAAAGCCGGCATTGGCGGTGGCGGCAAATCCCGGCTTCTTGGGGTTCCCATAGGACAGGCTCAGGCCGAACTGGTTGTACTTGGAAGCCGTCAGCAGCTGTGGCTGCTGGGTGGAGTTGATCGTCTCGTTCGGCAACTGCAGGGAGGTGTCGCCTCCGCCAAACGTAAGGCCATGAGGGAAGCGTTCGGAAAGAAATGCGCTGCTGGAGGTAATGTGTCCGGCCACGGTGTCATAATCCAGCTGCCATTCCGCGCTCAAATTCGGGCCGCTCAAACGCAAGCGGGAAACAACCGGAGACAGGTTGCGGGGCTCAGCCAGGAACCCAACACCGGTGAAGTCCACCGTGCCCTGGAAGACGTTAATCTGTTCGGGAATCAGGGCGCCACCGAGATAGGGATCGAAATAATGCTTTTGCGCCACCTCCCACGACAGCAATTCGCGGG
>CAZUCM010000284.1:0-4781 GCA_964619235.1 uncultured Terriglobales bacterium | reverse complement strand
TTTCGATGATTACTCCAACTCATTAGATTTAAATTGAAAACTGGTTATCTTCTCTTACCGGCAGGGTCCTTGGCAAATTCATTCTCACCGGTCCGGATGAATCCGCCCAATTACTCGACTACCGACGGCTCATGGGCCGCCGCCACATTTCCACGAATGCGGTGCTGCCATCGCGACCACACAAAACCAACCGCGGCCAAAATTACAAGACCACCAATGATGGCGTCAAAGCGGTGGAACCACAGCTTCAGGCGCGGATCGGTGTCCCATCGCTCGCCCAGTTTGGCGCCGATCCAGGCCAGGCCCAGGCACCATGGCCAGGAACCGGCGAACGTATAAATATGGAAGCGCAGGCGCGGCATGCGCGCCACACCGGCCGGCAGCGCAATAAACGTGCGGATCACCGGCAACAGCCGGCTCAAAAACACGGTGACATCGCCAAAGCGGCCGAAGAAATGATCGGCAAGATCCAATTCACGCCGGCTCAGCAGAATATAGGCGCCATAACGCTCCACCAAAGGGCGTCCGCCGAAATATCCGATTTCATAGGCGATCAAGGAGCCGAGATTGCATCCCAGGGCTCCCACTGTGGCCACCCACAGGAGGTGAAAGCGTCCGGTATACACCAGATATCCGGAAAACGGCATGATCACTTCCGAAGGAAGCGGTATACAGGCCGATTCAATGGCCATGAGAACGAGGATGCCCAGATATACGCCCCGGGCAATTACGTGAATGATAAAGACGCTCAACGCCGCGATAATTTTTGCCATCATGAGAACTTAGCTATTGCCTCAGAATTCCTGAGCATCCTGCGTATAGGTGTATCCCGGAAGGGTTGCGCCGGAGGCGGTCTTAACCACCTTTAAACGTATGGTTTCCCCGCTGGCCGCATCGGAATCGGCATGCCGCAACACGGCAAACTGCGCAAACACTTCCGTGTACAGTTTGGTCACCAGATAGATTTGCCCGCTCAGGTCGTTGCGCCAGACCTGCCCCAGTTGAATCGTTTTTACGGCCATGACATCAGGTTAGTCCGTGCCCTCCGCGGGCGTCACTTGCGCATTTCCCTAAAAGCGCTTCACTCCACCTTTCCTTCCAGCAACGCTCCCAGCTTCGTCACCGGACAACGCAGTCCCAGATAGAATGTGCCGAAGTTCGAATACACGCCGCTGACCTCGTCATAGCGCATTTCCGCAATCAGTTTCTTAAAGACCACCGGATCCTCGCCGAACAGGTCCATTCCCCATTCCCAATCGTCACAGCCGATGGAACCGGAGATGACCTGTTGCACCTTCCCGGCATAACGGCGGCCCACCAATCCATGCTCTTCCATCTGCCGCCGCCGCTCCTCGATCGGCAGCATGTACCAATTCTTATCTTCTCCCCGCTTCCGGTCCATGGGATAGAAACTGAGAAAACGCGCCTCGGGAATCTTTGGGAAAAGCCGCGGCCGCATGGCGGCACGTTGGCGCTCCAGCAGCTCCTCGACCTCGCGCTTCCACTCCTCCGAATGCGGCAAGATGCCGCGTTCGGCGAGCGAGCGGTACAGCTTCACCGTGGAATCGTACAAACCCAGTTCCACAACTGAAACATAGGAACTGCTGGGCTGCAGATACTCCCGCAGGCGCATTCCGTTCACCGCAAGCTGGGCGGCGTTCAACAGCTCAAAGGAGTCGCGAAAGTGGAGCAGCAAGAGGTCGCCTTTGTGTCCCAGCAAGGAATAAAGCGCGCTGGCGCCGCTGGACTCGACGGGCAGGAGCACGCCGGCGGCCTCCTGCAGGATCTCTCCCTTCGCCGCCGCGGACAGCTTACGCCATGCCGCCCAGTCAACGGTCATCATCTGGTGCAGCGCGGCGGAGCCCTCCAGGGTCAAGGGCACGGCCGGCAACGCGGCTTGGGCATTGGCTACGGCAAGGTCGGCAGAAGACATGTCAGGCGCTCCCCACTCCGAAATTGGTGACCTTACATTGTAGGCGATGCAGCGTGTCGGGTACTATGGCGAACGGAGCCATATATGACACGTGGAATCGTTCCTCGTCAGCCCTCGAAGGCCGGACGCCACGACGGGATCAAGCAATCGCCACGACACACCGAATCGCGTGGAACATCGCGCACGCCGCGTCCCAAGAAGTCTCCGGTTCCGGATCTTCCCGGTGCCAAGGCATCCCGGCCGGCGGCCGCGAAAGCCGGCTCCGGGTACGAACCCCTGGCGCCACGCAGGGTGCAAGAGATTCTTAAGCGCCTGGACGCAACCTATCCCGGCGCAACCTGTGCCCTCCATCATCGCAACGCCTGGGAACTGCTGGTGGCCACCATCCTGTCGGCGCAGTGCACGGATGTGCGCGTCAACCTGGTGACTCCCGAGCTGTTTCGCAAGTATCCATCGATCGAGGATTTCGCCCGTCTCACGCCCGAGGCCCTGGAGCCCGAGATCCGTTCCACCGGATTCTTCCGCAACAAAGCCAAGTCGATTACCGGCGCGGCCAAAAAGATTCTGAGCGATTTCCAGGGCAAGGTTCCCGATGAAATGGATATGCTCCTGCAGTTGCCGGGGGTCGCCCGCAAGACGGCGAATGTTCTTTTGGGCACATGGTTCCACAAGGCCCAGGGAGTTGTGGTGGACACGCACGTCCTGCGCATCGCGCACCGGTGGGAACTGACGGCGCAGACGGATCCCAACAAGATCGAGCAGGACCTGATGCGTATTCTGCCGCGGGACCATTGGATTCTGACTGCGCACCAGATCGTCCTTCATGGCCGTGCGCTATGCATCGCGCGCAAACCCAAATGCGCCGATTGCCCGCTGGAGGATCTCTGCCACGCCGCCGATAAGACATGGAGCACGGTGGAGCTGCACAAAACGGCAAAAGCCTGAGCTAAAGGAGAGACAAGACGATGAGCACGCCTTCCACGCCGGCGCATCCACCGCTGACCGGGCTCCCGGCCTGGAAAGCCCTGGAGCTTCACTTCCAGAAGATACGCCCGCAGCATTTGCGTTCGCTTTTTGCCGCCGATCCGGAGCGTGGCGTCCGCCTGACGACTGAAGCCCTGGGCCTTTACCTGGACTATTCGAAGAACCGCATCACCGGCGAAACCATCGACCTGCTGGTGCAACTCGCCGGCTCCTGCGCTCTGCGCCAGAGTATCGATGCCATGTTTCGCGGCGAAAAAATCAACCTTACCGAGAATCGGGCGGTGCTGCATATCGCCCTGCGGACGCCGCGCGGCCGGCAAATCCTGGTGGATGGGAAAGACGTGGTTCCTGAAGTCCATGCCGTACTCGACCGCATGGCCGGCTTTGCCGGGCGCGTGCGCGGCGGCGAATGGAAGGGGCATACGGGCAGGCGCATCCGCAACGTCATAAACATCGGCATCGGCGGCTCCGATCTGGGGCCGGTCATGGGTTACGAGGCCTTACGGCATTACAGCCTGCGGGAGATGACCTTTCGCTTCGTTTCCAACATCGACGGCACCGATTTTCACGAAGCCACCCGCGACCTGGACGCGGAAGAGACGCTCTTCATTATCTCTTCCAAAACCTTCACCACCCTGGAAACCATGACCAACGCGCAGACCGCCCGCGACTGGGCATTGCGCAAACTGGGTGACGAGAAGGCCGTGGCCCGCCATTTTGTCGCGGTTTCCACCAATGCCGCCGCCGTCGCCAAATTCGGGATCGACACGGCCAACATGTTCGAATTCTGGGACTGGGTCGGCGGACGCTATTCGATGGAGTCGGCCATTGGACTGTCCACCATGATCGCCATCGGCCCGGAAAATTTCCGCGCCCTGCTGGCCGGCTCTCACGCCATGGACGAACATTTCCGCACCGCCCCGTTCGACCGCAATCTGCCGGTGCTGCTGGGTCTGTTGGGAATCTGGTACAACAACTTTTTCGGCGCGGAAACCGTGGCCGTGCTGCCTTACGAGCAATATTTAAAGCGCTTCCCCGCCTATCTCCAGCAATTGACCATGGAGAGCAACGGCAAGCACACCACCGTCACTGGCAGCCATGCCAGCTATCAGACCGGCCCGGTATTCTGGGGAGAACCCGGCACGAATGGACAACACTCTTTTTACCAGCTGATCCATCAGGGAACAAAACTGATTCCTTGCGACTTCATCGGATTCAGCCAGGCGTTGGAACCGCTCGGCCGGCATCACGATCTGCTAATGGCCAACTTGTTCGCACAGACCGAAGCTCTGGCCTTCGGCAAGACCGCCGAGGAGGTGCGCGCCGAAGGGACGCCTGAATGGTTGGTGCCGCATCGCGTATTCGAAGGCAACCGGCCCAGCAATACTATCCTGGCGGAACGGTTGACGCCCGATATTCTCGGAAAGTTGATCGCCCTGTACGAGCACAGCGTCTTCACCCAGGGCATCATCTGGGAACTCGACTCATTCGATCAGTGGGGCGTCGAATTGGGCAAAGTTCTGGCCGGCCGGATTGTGCCCGAGTTGGAGAGCCCGCAGGACCCGGAACTGAAACACGATAGCTCGACCAATACGCTGATTCGCAGATACAGAAAAGCGGCCAAGAACGAAGGCTAGGGGCGAGCGTTCTGCGGAATTCCGCCCGGAGGGCGGTCGCGACAATAGTCCAGGGTTCCGCTGCGCTTCACTCTGGGCTATTGTCGATTTCTCCCGCCGGGAGATTTGCGTTCGGAAATGCGCGCCGCATTATTCCGCCCTCTGCTGGGTTAAAATTGAAGCACTATGAATGAAGGCATCGAGAACATCCGCAAACGGGGAAGCCGCATTATCGCCGAAGGCGCGCA
>CAZUCM010000283.1:0-4796 GCA_964619235.1 uncultured Terriglobales bacterium | reverse complement strand
TCCGAGGCGAGCATTGAGCTTTATCAATTTCGCGGCTCGCGAGATTAATTGCAAGCTTGTCTATTACGGCCCCGGCTTGGGGGGCAAGACGACTAATCTGCAATTTGTCTACGAGAATACCGGCGACGGACAAAAGGGCAAGATGATCTCGCTGGCTACGGAGACCGATCGAACTTTGTTTTTCGACTTCCTGCCTTTGGACCTGGGTACCGTTCGTGGTTTCCGCACCCGCTTCCACCTCTATACCGTTCCCGGCCAGGTGTTTTACGATGCCAGCCGCAAATTGATTCTGCGCGGGGTTGATGGGGTGGTTTTCGTCGCCGACTCCCAGGTCGAGCGAATGGACGCTAATTATGAAGCGCTCGACAATCTGCAGCAGAACCTGCAAGACCACGGTTACGACTTCCAGAAGATTCCATACGTGCTGCAACTGAACAAGCGCGATCTCCCCAATATCCTGGCGGTTGACGTGATGAAGCAGGAACTGGTGCGCAAGGGAGAACCGGTGTTTGAAGCCACCGCCTGCCAGGGCAGTGGCGTATTTGAAACCCTCAAAGAATGTGCCCGCCAGGTCTTTATCGAACTCAAACGCGGATAAACAAAGTTTCAAGTTTCAGGTTTGAAGCCAACCGCCCAACGCTGATTGGGCTGTAAACCGCAAACTCGGAACCGGAAATTTTATGGTCGCCTGTTTTCCGCCCCAGTCAGGCCTGCGTGCCGGCTTGAAACTCGAAACTTCCTACGGCTTTGGCGCAAAATAACCCTGCCGGGAGCGGGCTGTGAGGTTCTTGCGATTGACGACGGAGATTTCGACCGTGTGGAAGCTGCCGTCGGCTACAAACTTCGGAGGTTTGTAGGAAATTGCGTACTGGCTGCGCAATTCATCCTGAATTTCCGTAAAGGCGTTGGCGACATCTTCCGCCTTGAAGGGAAAGAATGCGCGGCCTCCCGTAGCCTCGGACATGCGCTCCAGAACCTTGTCTCCCTTCTCCTTGTATCCGGTGGAATTGGTACTGATGGAGTAAATGATGACTTCCGCACGCTGGGCCATGGCGATGGCCTCCTCGCGCGAAACGCGGCTCTGATTGTCGTCTCCGTCGCTGAGCAAAACGATGGCCTTGCGCACCGGACCGGTCTGGACCCCGGACTTCAGCAGCTTGTCGCGGCAGGCGGAGTAAACGGCGTCGTACAGAGCGGTGCCGCCTCCCGGCCGCAACATGCGCACGCCATGCGATAGCTGCTCGGTGTCGTCCGTGAAGTCGGCGGTCACCTCGGGAGTGGCATCAAAGCCGATGACGAAAGCCTTGTCGAACTTAGGCCGGACAATCTGGTTCAAGAACTCGATTGCCGAGTCCTGTTCGAACTTGAACCGGTCGCGGATGGAGTTGCTGGCATCCACCAGCAGTCCCACGCGCAAGGGCAGATTGGTCTCCCGCGTAAAGCTCAGGATCTGCCGGGGCGGCTGCTTATCGTCAAGTACGCGGAAATCCGACTGCGTCAGGTCCTTAATAAAATTTCCATGCTTGTCCGTCACCGTAAAAATGACGTTCACCTCGTCCACGTAGCTGTGAATCGTGGTGAGAGGCGCCTCTGCCGGTGTCCGGGAAGCGGCGGCCGGCGGGGCGGAAGGCGGGGAGTCATTCTGCGTGGCCGTGTTCGCCGGTTCCGCCGTGGCCGGCGGCGGCTGTGACGGCGCCGCGGCAGGCGCCGGTGTTGCATTGGCTTTTTCCTCCGCCTTACGCACAGCGGACGGGGCGGACGGAAGTTGAGCGCTGACTACGGGAGCCACGGCCAGGACGGCTACCGCGAAAGAAACGGCGAAAATCGGAGACACTCTCATAAGACCTTGATTCCATTATAGCGGGGTCCACCGGCAACGCAGGAATGATGCTGACAAGCGGAACTTTCCGGCATATGATGCCACTCAGAATACCCAAGGAAGTTTTCGTCCACTACTCCGGTTCGAGTAAGTTCCCCGCCCACTTCGGTTCGCTGGCGGGGCTGGGGAAAGGGCGTCGGCCAAGCCTGCAATTTCTCTCTGGTTCGACGGAGGCTTTCTATGTCGCTCCCGAAGCGGCCATCCATCGATTTTCAAGTGTTTGTGGATCTTTCCAATGACTGGGAGGATTGGCAGGACGATTCCGGCCGTATTGTTTACGTAACCCCCGCCTGTGAGCGCATCAGCGGATACACTGCCCGGGAATTCATCGATGCATCCGTCCGCTTTGAACAAATCATCCATCCGGAAGACCGGCGGATCTGGGAAGAGCATCGATTCGCCGCGCACGATTCTGGAGCTTCGGCAACCGTACAGGCAATTGAGTTCCGCATCGTCGCCCGCGACGGATCGCTGCATTGGATCGATCACCGCTGTGTGAGCGTACCCGGCAAGAAAGACGGCCGCACGGGGCGCTACACATGCAATCGGGATATTACGAATCGCAAGCAGGCGGAGCTGGAACGCTGGCTTTCCGTCGAACTTCATTTGCTGATTAATGAAACCCCTGATACCGCTGCGCTGCGCCGTTTGGCTACGGACTGGTTTCAGCAACGAACCGGATGTGAAGCTGTGGGCCTGCGGTTACGGCGGGGAGAAGACTGTCCGTACTGCGAGACGCGAGGATTTCCGAGGGAGTTCGTCGAGTTGGAAAGCCGTCTGTGCAGTGAGGATAGTTCGGGGAAGATCCTGCGTGACCGGGATGGGAATCCGGTTCTGGAGTGCATGTGCGGCAACGTCATCAGCGGCCGAATCGACCCGGCCAAGCCTTTCTTCACCCCGTTTGGATCGTTCTGGACAAACTGCACCACGGATTTGCTGGTTGGAACCAGCGATGCAGACCGGCAGGTCCGCACCAGGAATCGTTGTAATGGTGAGGGCTACGAATCGGTTGCCTTGATCCCGCTGCGCGCGAGCAAAGACTGTTTGGGGCTATTGCAGCTGAACGATCACCGCAAGAACATGTTTACTCTCTCCGCGATCGCCCTGTGGGAGAGACTGGCGGGATATCTGGCCGTATCGCTGGCGCAACGCCAGACCGAGGAATCGCTGCGCCAGTCGCTGGCGGAAAAGGAAGTGCTGATGAGGGAAATCCACCACCGGGTGAAGAATAACCTGGCGGCTGTCATTGCCCTGCTCGATCTGCAGTGCCAATCCGTCCCGGATGAGCAAAGCGCAGGCGTTCTGCTGCAGATGCAAAGCCGCATCCGGTCCATCGCGTTGGTGCACGAGCGGCTTTACCGGGCGGAGAACATGGCCCATATCAATTTCTTCGAGTACCTGAAGGCGCTGGTATCGCACCTGCGCACTTCGTTTAAATTCCCGGGCGAAATGAAGTGCGAGATTCCCACTTCGGCCACTGTGAACCTCGACCTGGCGGTGCCTTGCGGCATGATCGTGAACGAGCTGGTGACGAATGCGCTGCGGCATGCTTTTCCCGGCGGTAAATCGGGCGCGGGAACGGACGACTGCCGGATTCAAGTTCGCCTGGAGGCGGAGGGCACGGGGTATTGGTTGTCCGTCATCGACAATGGGATCGGAATACCGGCAAGCGTGGATATTGCCGTCACCCGCTCCCTGGGCCTGCGGTTGGTGCATATGCTGGCCGAGCATCAACTGGGAGGCACGATCCGGTTGGATCGCAGCAACGGAACCCATTGCGCCATCTGGTTTGACGCCCAGCTGCGAAAGGAAAAACATGCCTGAGCGAACGATTCTAGTGGTCGAGGATGACGGCATTCTGGCCGCTCATATGGAAGACCTGCTGGCGAAGCTGGGGTACCGCGTTCTTACGCCGGTGGCCTCGGGCGAGGCTGCCATCGCCCGGGTTGCCGCCTCTCCCCCCGACCTGGTGTTAATGGATATTGAGCTGAACGGAGAGATGGACGGGATCGAGGCTACGCGCCGGATTCATCAGTTTTGCGATGTGCCCGTTATCTATGTCACCGGCTACTCGAATGATCCGCTGCTCCACAGCGCGGGTATTACCGGCCCATACGGATACCTGGTGAAGCCCGTTCCCGAGCGCGAACTGGCGGCGACGATTGAAGTGGCGTTCTTCCGCTACGAACTGGACCGCCAACTCAAGGCCAGCCAGGAAGAGCTGCGTTTGAGCGAAGAGCGGTTCCGCACCCTCTTCCTCAGCATGTCGGAAGGTGTGGCCTGGCATGAAGTCATTTATGACGAAGGCGGCCGGGCGAAGGACTACCGGATTGTCAGCGTGAATCCGGCGTTCGAGCGCGAGACCGGGATCTCCGCGGAGCAATGCGTGGGGCGACTGGCGAGTGACGTGTACGGCAGCGGAACTCCGCCGTATCTGCAGGAATACTATGACGGTGTCGCGAGCACCGGAAGGCCGGTTTCGTTCGAGACGTATTTCCCTCCTCTGCAGAAGCACTTCGTGGTTTCGGCAGTTTGTCCTAAGCCGGGCACCTTCGCCACTATTTTTTTTGACATTACCGGGCGCAAACGAATGGAGGAAAGCCTGATACAGACCCGGAAGATGGAATCGGTGGGCCGTCTGGCCGGCGGCGTGGCCCATGATTTCAATAATCTGCTGACGGTGATCAATGGGTACAGCCAGATTCTGCTGAATAAGATCGACCCGCACGATCCGAACCGGAAAGCGGTGGCGGAAATCGGCAAGGCGGGAGAACGTGCGGCCGCCCTGACCCGGCAGTTGCTGGCTTTCGGCCGCAAACAAGTTCTGGAGCCCCGGGTCTTCGATTTGAACGCCGTTGTCCGCGACATGGAGACAATGCTGAAGCGCCTTCTTGGAGAAGACATCGATCTGCAATTG
>CAZUCM010000282.1:0-4848 GCA_964619235.1 uncultured Terriglobales bacterium | reverse complement strand
TCGATGAAGCGGTCCGTGCCCGCGCGCCACGCCGATCGCTCCCCCAGCAGCATGACAATCGGCACCGTCACTCCCGCCAGCCGTTGACTTTGCTTCAATCCGGTAAGGCTGCAGATCAACATGGTCAGCACCACCGCCACGAATAGCGCGGCCGAGTTGGGTCCTGCCAGGCGATAGACAATCGTGGCTACCAGCGCCCCTACGGCAGTGCCGATCAGGCGGCTGGCCCCGGCGCCAATCGAACGGCCGAGGTTCGATTGCATCACGATAATCGCCGAAATCACCGCCCAGTAGCCGTGCCGCAAATGCAGGGCCTGGTAAGCAAGCAGCGAGAGCGAAGCGGCTATGCCGGTTCTAAGAGGATGGGTGATCTCCCGCCCCAGAACCGCCAGTCCGCGCCGATACCAGGCCGGCAGCTGAAGCGAGCTAGTAGTGGCATCCGTGGGTGTCATTCTGGCTCCATAGTACAGAAAACCCGAAGCTGGAAGTTAGGCATCAGGAGGCCGAGCCATCGTCCGGCCAGAGCGCTGGCATCATTGCCGGCACCCCGCCTGCAATGCCGCTGTTGCCGGCGAAGACCAAATGAAACGCAAAATTCGCCATCCGACTGCCGATTTCCAGGTTCTGACTCCCTCTTCCCCTCATCCCGAACTGGTATGATGCGGGGGAATTTAATTTCACCTCAAGCGGGCGGGCATCCGCAGATTGTCTGGCTTCGTCCGCGCTGGGAAGGAGCAGTCCTTATGGACTCGCTGGTGCTACTCGGAATCATTGCCGGCATCATCGCGTGGTTTATCGTGCGCTGCCTGGTCGGCGGAATCTATACCGTGAATCAAAGCGAACGGGCGGTAAAGACCACCTTTGGACGCGCCGAACGTCTGGCCGAACGGACAACGCTCGACGATCCGATTTCTGCCGGGCTCGACGATGAAGAAAAGCAGCGCTACAAGTACCCGCAGGTGCGCGTGATCATGCCCGGCGGCCCATACTTCAAGCTTCCCTGGCAGAAGGTGCACAAGGTTACGATAGCCACGCAGACGTTGAATATGGCGTTCGACCCTGAAACTTCCGAGGCAAACCAGGGCGGCACGATCGTGGAAGCCGTCACCAAAGATCAGCTGAATACCGGGCTCACCGGCCAGATCCGCTATCACGTCTCCGAACGGAATCTCTACGCATATCTGTTTGGCGTGAAATATCCGATCGCCCATGTCATGGGCTATTTCGTCTCCGTGCTCCGGGAACGCATCGCCACTTTTGAGGCGCCGGCCGATCCCGGCAATTCCGCCGCGGCCGGGATTTCGATCAATGACCTGCGGAAGAACCTGCGCGATCTGAACGAGCATATGGACCGGGAGTGCAGTTCTTCCGACGCCCGGTACGGCATTGTGCTCGACGCCTCGCTGATTACCGGCATCGACCCGCCGGCCGAGGTGGAATCGGCGCTGGCCGCCATCAATACGGCCCATAACATGGTGTCTTCCGACATCAGCCTGGCGCAGGCGACGGCCGACCAGCGTATCGAGCAGTCCAAGCGCGCGGCCGAAATCGAAACTCTGAAGGCGCAGGCCGAAATACAACCACTGGTCTCGCTGGCCGGCCAGTTATCGGAGCTGAAACGCGTAGGCCAGGGCGCACTGCGCGCCTACATCCGCAATGTCCGTCTCGGTCTCTTTGGCCAGGCCCGGCAGATTGTGATGGAGGACAAGCGATGACGATCAACTTCTCTCCCCTCATTGCCGCCGTGCTTGCCTTTCTCGGTTGCTTCGCAGTCGTCCCTGCAATTCTTGGGCTGCTGAAAATGTTCGGCGTCTACACGATTGTTGAAGAGGGCAGGTGCCAGGTCTACGTGCTCTTCGGACAAGTTGTGGCGCGGATCGACGAACCGGGCCTCCACATTCTGTTGTTCAAACTCGGACTGAAGGCGCCAATCGTGCGCTGGATGGGGCGCTTGTACGTCCTCGATATGCGCATCGACCAGCAATACCTGCGCAGTCAACCGGTTAATTCCGAAGAAGGGGCGCCCATGGGCATAGGCATCTGGTACGAGATGTTTATCAGCGACCCGGTCGCCTACCTGTTTAAGAATACGGATCCGCGCGGTTCTCTGGCGGCCAACGTCAGCAATTCCACCGTGCGCTGTCTCAGCAATATGAAGCTCGCGGACATGTTGCAGGACCGCCACACCATGAGCCAGACGGTGCGCGCCGAGGTGTCTCCACAATCGCACGAGTGGGGCTACAAACTGGGATCTGTCTATATCCGCAAGGTGCACTTCCGCGACACCCAGATGATCCAGCAGATTGAAGAGAAAGTGGTAAACCGGTTACGCCAGGTGACCTCGTCGATCAAGCAGGAGGGCGCCAACCAGGTGAGTATCATTACCAGCACGGCGGAGCGGCAGGCGGCGGCGGAATTCGCCAAGGCGGCGGCGATGCGGCCGCAAATTGTGGGCGCCGCGCTCAACCAGGTGGTTGCCGATCCCGATGTGGAGGCTGCCATGTTTGAAATTCTGGAGATCCAGAAGCTGCTGGAAGGCAAGGCCCGAATCACACTGGTTCCCCAACGAAGCGGAATCCTGCCGGATTTGCTGGCAACCGCCGAGGTGGTGGAAACTTCACCCGCGGCGCCCGAAACAAGACAGAAAGGAACGGGCACGTAGAATTCATTTCACGCAATGACTGTTGGCGCAGTCCCGCGATCCGGCTCTGAGCTTTTCCAGTGGTCACATGGGAGAGAATTACAGACAGTCACCCTATAAAGGAGAGCAATTATGAAAGGCCTGTTGATATCTTTTCTGGCGGTGCTTTTGGCGGCCGCCGCCTGGGGGCAGGAGGAACCACAAGCAACCACCGTCCCTGCCAAATCACCACATAAGCAGCAGGCCAGGAAACCACCTGCGACTCCGAAAGCCGATCCTGAAATCAAAGCTTTGCGCGATGCGCTGGAGGCTCAGCAGAAAGAGATCAAGCAATTGCAGGAGCAGTTGCAAACGACTCAGCAACAGTTGAGCACGTTGCAGTCGACGGCCACACAGGCGGAAAGCACGGCGAAAGCGGCGGCCGACAACAGCCAGCAAAGCGCCTCGGCTCTCAATGAGATACAGACGGCGGTCGCCGACCTGAGAACCGGCGATGCGGCCACCGCCAACCTGGTAAAGCGGGACGAAAGACGTCTGGGGAATCTGGAAAGTCCTCTGACCATGCACTACCGCGGTATTGGCATCACTCCCGGCGGTTACATTTCAACGGTGGGGCTTTTCCGCACTCACAACATGAATTCGGACTCCTCCACCAGCTTTGGCTCGATTCCGCTCAGCGGAAGCATGAATTCCAAACTCTCCGAGTTTCGTTTTTCGGCCCGGCAAAGCCGCATCTCGCTGCGTGCCGACGGCGCCTACCATGGCTTGAAGGCGATGGGATATTTCGAAATGGATTTCCTGGCGGTAGGCCAGACCAGCGCCAATGAGACCCAGAGCAATGGCTTTTCCCCGCGCATGCGTCTGGGCTTTCTGAATGTGGACATGCCCGGAGGTTGGGCTGTTGCCGCCGGGCAGAACTGGAGTCTATTGCAGACCTCGCGCAAAGGCCTCGGACCGCTGACGGAACTGCTGCCCCTTACCATCGACAACAGTTACCTGGTGGGCTTTTCCAATGCACGGCAGACTTCGATCCGGGTGGTCAAAAAATTCGGAAACCATACCTGGGGCGCTTTCGCCGTGGAGAACCCGCAAACCGTGCAAAGCTTTCAGTGCGCAGCCAACGTAAAAGGAAGCGCAATCGCGACGTGCCCCACCATTGTTTCCACGCAGACTTCCACGGCCGCCGCGGTGGGCGGACCGGTGGTCGGATTCCAGAACGGCTCGCAGACCAGCGCCACCACTCCCGCCAACTTCGCCCAGGGCTCCATTCCCTCCACCAATCTGGCGCCGGATATCGTTGCCAAGATCGCCTTTGAGCCGGGCCTGGGCCATTATGAAATCAAAGCCGTGGGCAAGTTCTTCCGCGACCGGATATATCCGAACTTCTACGCCTCCACCACTCCGTCAGCGCAGGCCGTAAACGCGCACAATTCCAATACGGAAAGCGCCGGCATCGGCGTAGGAGGGGTAATTCCCGTGGTGAAAAATAAAGTCGACGTTATCTTTCAGGCCCTGGGCGGCAGAGGCATCGGCCGTTACGGTCCGGCCTCCGGACCGGACGTCACCCTGCGTCCGGATGGCAGCCTCGTGCCGATTCTCGGCTACCAGAGCTCCTTCGGCATCGAGACGCATCCCAGCAGGAAGCTTGACATCTATTTGTACGGCGGCGATGAATACTATCAGCGCACCACCTACACCACCACCTCTCCGCTCTTTGGCGGAACGGCAGCCACCGGCGGCGCAACCCCGATCATGATCGGTTACGGCATACCGTATATCAACGATTCGCAATGCAACCTGGAGCTCGGCACCTTCAGCGCCACCACCGGAACGGCCCTGCCCTCGTGCTCATCGCCCAACCGGAACTTGTGGCAAGTTGTTCCCGGCTTCTGGT
Organism: uncultured Terriglobales bacterium; assembly: GCA_964619235.1. Classification (GTDB taxonomy): domain Bacteria; phylum Acidobacteriota; class Terriglobia; order Terriglobales; family Acidobacteriaceae; genus CAZUCM01. Next base: position 313 of record CAZUCM010000282.1, on the reverse strand, counting down.
ATCGAATCCGCTCGGGGAGACAAGGTACGCTGCAGTTCGGCGCATCTTACTCCTATGTACACCGCAACCTGTGGTCGGGTCTGAATGGATCCAATCCCCTGACCCCTGCGTCGGTAAATCCTTTCGGCATCGAAAATATTGTTCTCACTTCGTTCCGCTACAATCTGCCGTAAGCGGCAGCGAGTGGCTGGGAGTCAAGAGTCAGGGGCCGGCAACCAAAGGCTGTTTGGCCCCTGATTTCGTGCAGGCGCATTTTCCGCACAGTCGCATCGCCACTGTGGTAGGTTTCAGTTCGTGATGCCCATACCGCAAC
>CAZUCM010000281.1:0-4866 GCA_964619235.1 uncultured Terriglobales bacterium | reverse complement strand
CTTACGCTGTGCACTCTGGTGGTTGCGGCATTGCTGATGGTGGCGCTGGGGGTCTCCGGAGTCGGTGGAGTTGCGGCCGTGCTGGGCGTAGCGGCCGTCGTATGTGTCTCCTCTGCGGTTGCAGGGGAAATGCTACAGGATCTGAAGGTCGGACATATTCTGGGTGGCACTCCGGCCAAGATGCAGGCCGGCGATATCATCGGCGTACTGATTGCCTCGCTGGTGCTGTTCTTCCCGATGATGGTGCTGGATCGTGCGTACCATTTTGGCAGCGAGAAGTTGGCGGCGCCGCAGGCGGGATTGATGGCCATGCTGGCCCAGGGAATTGTGGGCGGCAATATGGCATGGCCCCTGGTGATTGTCGGCATCTTCATGGGAATCGCCATGATCCTGGTGGAAGTGCGGAGTCCCATGCTGTTTTCCGTCGGAATGTACCTGCCAGTCGAAACCACGTTCGCTATTTTCGTGGGCGGTCTCATCCGTTGGGTAACCGACAAACTTCGCGATCGCCGTGGCTTGAACGAAGCTCAGAAAGCCCGGGTGGATAATGCCGGCGTGCTGACCGCCTCCGGCCTGATTGCCGGAGAGGCGCTGTGCGGGCTGGTGATTGCCGGCGTGTGGCGCGGTGATACGCCGGCGGTATTCAAGGCGCCCCACTGGATCGGCATGGTGATTGCGGCTGTCGTCCTGATTGCGGTGATGATCAAGCTGCCGCTGGCTAATGCCGGCAGTCCGGATGAGCCGGCGCCGCCGACGGCAATCATGTAGGAAAGAGTTCACCACAGAGCTCTCGACCCGCCGGTAGGCAGGTCGAGGGCTCTGTAGTGAGTTTTGAAATGTCTATTGCCGGCAATATTATCGAAATTCGCTCACGAATCGACGCCGCGGCGCGGCGAGTTTCCCGTTCGCCCAGCGACATTACCCTGATGGCTGTAAGCAAGACGTTTCCCGCCGGCGATATTCGCCAGGCCTATGCTGCCGGCCTGCGCGTCTTCGGGGAAAGCCGGGTGCAGGAGTTTGTCACCAAGGCCGAAAGCATTCGCGATCTCGTGGGGGCGGAGTTTCACTTTATCGGTCACCTGCAGGCAAATAAGGCGGGCAAGGCCCTGGAACTGTTTGCCGGCGTCGACTCGGTGGATTCCCTCCGTCTGGCCCGCAAGATCAATGAAGCTGCAGCGCGCCTGCATCGACGGGTTCCCGTGCTCATCGAGATCAATGTCGGCGGAGAAGTGCAAAAGAGCGGCATCGCGCCTGGCTCGGAAGAATTGGAAGATATGCTGCATGCGGCGGCCGGGCTGGAATCTCTGGAATTTCGCGGGCTGATGACAGTCCCGCCATATACGGAAGACCCCGAGGGCGCGCGGCCTTTTTTCCGAGCGCTAGGCCGGCTGAGAGAAGAGATTGCCGGGCGCAATCTGCCGGGCATCGGGCTGGATGTGCTTTCCCTGGGCATGTCCAACGACTTTGAGGTGGCGATTGAGGAAGGCGCGACCTGCGTGCGCGTGGGCTCGGCAATTTTTGGGGAGAGACCGAAGCCATGATTCCGATTCGCGACACTCCTCAAGGCGCGACGTTCACCGTAAAGGTCCATCCGCGCGCAAAGAAAAATGCGGTTTCCGGGGAAGTGGGTGAGGCGTTGAAATTGAGCCTTACCGCGCCTCCGGTCGAGGGCAAGGCCAATGCCGCTTGTATCGCTTTTCTGGCGGAGGTTTTGGGCGTGAGCCGTTCGTCCATTGCAATCGTCGCCGGCGAAACCAGCCGGCAGAAAGTCGTGCGCGTGGCCGGACTCGGAGCGGAAGCCGTGCGGGCGAAGATGATGGGTGCCGCGCACAAAGATAACGAATAACAAGTCATATGCTATCCATCACCACGCTCGCCATCATTCTCGCGGTCCTGCTCGCCGTCGGCATTTCCAAGACGCGTGCCGTGCATTCCAAGGCCGACTTTCTTGTGGCCGGCCGCTCGCTGCCCGCCTATGTGCTGGTGTTCACTTTGCTCTCCTCATGGATCGGCGCAGGTTCGCTGTTTGCCGGGGCGGAGAATGCCTTCAAGAACGGTTTTGCGGCATTGTGGCAGCCTGCCGGCGGTTGGGCGGGGCTGCTGATTATCTATTTCGTGGCGCCGCGCGCCCGCAAATTCGCCCAATACACGGTTCCCGATTTACTGGAAACGCGTTACAACACGGCGGCGCGCGTGCTCGGCACCATCGCCATTCTGTTCGCTTATACGGCGATCACTTCTTACCAATTCAAGGGTGGCGGCGACATATTGCACCTGATTTTTCCGCAACTGAATGACGTGGCGGTAAACACCTTTCATTTTCAGCCGGCCAATGCCCACGCCCTGGGCATGATCATCATTGCCGCATTCGTGATTCTGTTTACCGCGCTGGCGGGAATGGCGTCGGTGGCGTATATGGACGTGGTAATCGGCCTGCTGATTACGGTGACGGCGGTGGTTTCGGTGCCCGTTTTGCTGCATCGGGTAGGCGGCTGGCCCGGCTTCCACGCCGCCCTGCCGGCCGAATACTTCACCTGGTTTGGCCGCTTTGGTTATCAAGGGGGAGTCAGCCAGGGAACCGCTCCGGCGTTGTGGAAGGCTATGGACTATTTCGTTCCGACTTTCCTGCTGATGCTGGGAAATCAGAGCATGTACCAGAAGTTTTTTTCCGCGAAGTCGGAAAAAGATGCGCGGGTGGCCGTCGTGGGCTGGATCGCCGGCACTTTGGTCCTGGAAACGCTGATTATTGCCATCGCCGTGTTGGGAGCGGCCATGTTCCTGCACAATCCGGAGGTCTCCTCCCGGCCGCGCGAGATCATTCCATTTACGGCGCGTCACGCCCTGCCTGCCTTCGTTGGGGCGTTACTGTTGGGCGCCGTCTTCGCCAAGGTGATCTCGACGGCCAACAATTACCTGTTCTCGCCGGCCACCAATTTGGTGAATGACGTTTACACCCGTTTCCTCAAGAAAGATGCCTCCAATAAGAACATTCTGGCGATGTCGCGCCTCCTGGTGGTCTTGCTGGGGATTTTTGCCCTGCTCCAGGGGGCGCTCTGGACCTCGATTCTGGCGATGGCGCTTTATGCCTACACGATTTACTCGGCGGCGATCACCCCGGCGGTAATGGGAACCTTCTTTTCCCGGCGTGTCACCGGCGCGGCAGCCGTGATTTCGATTTTGCTGGGAACGGCGGTTACCGTCTTCTGGAATGTGGAACAGCTGCTCGACCAGAAGGGGCGGGCGGTCCTTTTGCCTGTCCGCTGGCTGCAGCACGACGCACTTTTTCCGGCGGTCCTGGTGTCGGTGGTTGCGCTGGTCGTGGTAAGCGCTCTAACGCCGCCGCCCAGCCGGGAAAAGTGGGCGCCATTCTTTGTGGACGACCCCAAGGCGTAAGCGGTGCCGGGGGATTCATGCTCGGCATCACTCCGGTGGTGATAAGGTAAGGAGACTATGCGAGATCAAGACGCAATTGCCGGAATTTTTGGAGCTCTGGTGGAACAGACCAAAGCGATCCGCGACCTCAAGATTCAAGTCGAATCCCTCAAGCAGATGATGTTCGAGCATCGTCCCGCCTTTGTTCCGGCGTTTGAAGAGCAGGTTCACAAGACTTCCGCAACTCCCAGCGTGCAGCAACTGGATGCGACCATCAGCCAACTGGAACTCGCGGTCCGTTCCCTGCGGAGCGATTAACTCGCGCTTCCCGCGGCTTGCCTTCGGCGTTATACTAGGGGGTAAGCGGCTCTGTATTTGAGAGCCGGGAGGAGGGTCGTCTTCAGCAGTACGGAGGCCCCAACTCGGCGACTGGGCACCAGGGGATCGGACCAACGGACTTCTATTGCTTGTTCAGTCGCTACCGCCCTGGAAAGCTTCTTGGTTACCGTCTTCCCCTGCCAATGCCGTTTCTGTGATACCCCTCTGGTAAAAGTAACCCGCGTCCCGGTATGCGATGCCTGTCTTGACGCCATTCATGCTCTGGATGAACCGGTCTGTGCGGTCTGTGGCGAACGGTTGCTTCGCCCGGCAGCGCAAACTTCCCTAGCTTTAGGTCCTCATGCGCCGCTCACTGCAGGTCTTGCTCCGGTAACGGCCGAGGCGCCTCGCTGCCTGGACTGCCTCCAGTTGGAACCACCGTTTCAACGGGCTATCGCTTATGGAAGTTATGATGGCGGTTTGCGGGAGCTGATCCACCTCTTAAAGTATGAGCAAGTGCGTCCGGCGGCATCGATTCTGGGCCGCATGCTTGGGGAAATCATCCTGGAGCTGGCTGCGGAGTTCTCTTCTTCCGCGGATTCCGGCGGGGCCGGGCTTCCCCTGGTGGTGCCTGTGCCATTACACGAAAGCAAGCAGCGCCAGCGCGGATTCAATCAATCGGAGTTGATTGCGCGCGCCATGGTGAAAAGTTTTACGGAATCTCCGCTCAGCCTGGACGCCTCCGTACTGCGGCGCCATCGGGTCACGGAGTCCCAAACCGGCCTCAGCCGGGTGCAGCGCCGGGCGAATATGCGCGGGGCCTTTGTCGTGGCCCGGCCTCGCGAGATAGCCGGCCGTGACATTCTGCTGGTCGATGATGTTTTTACCACTGGAACCACCGTGTCGGAGTGTGCCCGGGTATTGCGGCGCGCCGGCGCGAACCGCGTATGGGTGGTGACGGTGGCTCGTGTGCTCAAAACGGAGAACGCGCACGCGATTCGCGGCGAGCGAGAAGACGAACCGGATGGGCAGTCAATTGCTGCGGGCGCACCGTTAGTGCGCGCCGCCCAGGTGTAACCGTGTCGGGAAAACACATTTCGGGGATAAGCGCAACGGCTCCGCTGCCCGCTTCGGCGAGTAGCGACGGTTATTCGGCGATGCATGCTCCGGTGCTGG
>CAZUCM010000280.1:0-4866 GCA_964619235.1 uncultured Terriglobales bacterium | reverse complement strand
GGCGTTCCCCAACTTCAAGGTGGCGGCGACGACGCTGCGCAACGCCAAGACGGCGCCGTTCAACGACTGGGGCGCCGTCGTCTCCGCCTTCCAGGTGTTGCTCCTCGCGAATCCAATCCAGAAGAACGCGGGCGCCATCGAGATTATGGGCGGCGATGCGGTCGAGAATCTCCAGACCGATCGCGTTGGGTCCCTCCGCGGTGTCGAGGACCTTATATTCGCCATTTTCCTTGATGACGAAGACGGTCATGTTCTTTCCACCCGGAATCTCCAGTTTCACGCGATAGCCGGTGCTGTCGTTTCCCTCCGCCTTTGGTTCTACGGACTGCAAAATCAAATCGATGGCGACATCGGCTGAGCTGCCATTGCGCGCCAGGGAGCGACTGGCTTCTTTGCCGGGTTTCAGGACATTCTCCAGTGCTTCCGGGTCGAAGGTCTTGAGCACCACTTGGGCATTCCGGCTTAGCCGCGCACTCAATTTTTCCACCGTCAGGTCAGGATCAAGAAAGAGCAGGGAAAAGCTCATGGCCACACCGGCGGGATCGTTGGCGAAGTGAAAATCCTCATGGGGGCGGGCCTTGTGCAGCAGGGAGGCAATTCCCATATTGCGGGCCGTGCTGTCGCCGGATGCGCCGGTCTCCATAAAGTCGGCGGCGGCGGCATACTTGCGGACGTTCATTAACATCTGGCCGGCCGTGCCCACGATCTGCTTGAAATCTTCCTCCCCGCTGGAGCGTTTGTTGGCTTCCGTGATGCCCGCCTTGCTTCCGTTGACCGCCGCTTCACAGGCCACGATGAGAGCCTTGGGTTGCGGGTTCAGGGTCTCGGCATAGTTGCGGGCCTCGGCGAATTCATCGGCGTAAAACAGCGAATAGGAAAGATTATTCTGCAGGTCCATCTGGGCCATTCTTTCGGGAGACAGGCTGCGGTATTGCTCAATTGCTCCTTTCAAATCGGCGCCGGCGCCATAGCGCACACCCTGCGGGTTGTATTCGAGCAGGATTGCCAGCTCTCCGACGATGCCTTTATCGTCAGGATCGAGTTTGACGGCGGCGCGGAAGGCGGCGGCGGCTCCTGCATAGTCGCTGCCGGCGCGATATTTTCGTCCCACCAGGTCATATTCCAGAATCTGCCCCAGGGTCTTTTCCGCCAACGCGGAGCCGGGCTCCAGCTTCACCGCCAATCGCGCTTCGTCGCGGGCCGCATCGCCCATGCCGGCTTCCAGCAGGACCTTGGCCATCTGCAGGTGGTGCACTGCCGACTGGGGTTGGCGCGCGATCAGCGCCCGATAACTTTGAAAAGACTCCTTGACCTTGCCTTGTTTCAGCAGCGCCTCGCCAACCGGTTCGAAATTGATCAGTACGGCTTCTCCCTCGATCAGGCCGCCGATCTGATTGCGCATCTCCGTGGCCTCGGCTACGGTAAACCGGCGCTTGACCGTGTCGAAGCGGAATACCGCGTGCACCACTCCATCGGGGCCGGTGGAGAACTGCTCGTCCAGCAGGGCGGGGCCGAGCGCCAGCTTCACGTCTTTCGGCAGCGGCTTTGGTTGAAAGCCGGCCGGCGGATAAATGTTGTAATGCCACTCGGCCACAAACTGCACCGGGAGTTCGTAGTCTCCCACCCGCTTCTTTTTCGGTTTGGCCGAGTTGGCAGCGTCATCGTCGGTTTCCCGCTGTTGCAGATCGGCAGGCAACCGGGTAAACAGCCCATCCAGACGGATGGCAGCTTCGGCACTGTCGAGATCCGTGTAGGCGCGTTTGGACTTCTTGCTTTCCAATACGGCCTGGAACGGCTGGGAGAGATCGTCAGGCGCGGAGGGTTCGAAGCGATCGAGCTTGTCGGCCAGATACTGCGCCTTCATGTAGTTGGTCAGATAGTCGAGAACTTGTTTGCTCTGCTTATCGGCATAGACGTGGCGATATTCCGACTCGAAGCTCCCGCCCGGATGGGAAGTCTCCACCACTCGCGCCGGGCCGTTGTCCGCCATATAGACATCGCGGGTTTCCAGCAGCACATTATCCCGGGTAGGCGCCTCGGGAATGCGGATCAGCGCCTTTGTGTCCGGGCGGACGACCAGGGCCAGGCGCCCCTGATCGGGCGTCGGCAGTTGGCCTACCCGCGCATACTCATCGGTGGCATCGATCCAAAGGTCCGGCTTACCGGGGACGTAAACAATGGCATGGTCGAACAGCCCCATGCCGGGGAGATCGGCCGGCACATCCAGGCGAGAGCCCGCATGCAGCAGCGCGACATAGGCGGGAATGTCGGAGGCCCGCAACATGGCCACCAGCAGCGTAGCCTTGTCCTTGCAGTCCCCGTATTTGTGAGCCAGCGTTTCAGCCGGGGAGTGAGGCATGATGGCGTTTGCGCCGAATTCGATGCCGGTGTATCGGACTTCCTTGCCCAGATACGCCATCAACGCCTGAATTTTTTCATTGCGCTTACTCTTGCCCTGGAGCAGCGGATGCACCAGCGCCTTCATATCCGTGCCCCGAATCGTCTGATCCACAATGGCGGAGTATGCCTCCGCCACGCGTTGCCAGGAGTCGCCGGTCGTAAAGTTGATCATGGGAAAAGCCGGAACGTCGCTCGGCAGGTTCGTTTCCGGAGGATCGACTGCGGCCAGCGGCCCGTATTCGAAGGTGATCGTGGATTGCCCGCCGGCCTCGCTGCGTTGCGGCGCAACATCGGGCAATAGCCGGGCGGAATAATGAAGAGGCATGGTGGAAGGCGCCTGCAGCACCAGCCGTGTGTGCTGCACCGGCGCGTAGTGGCCTACATAAAAGCTGCCGGCCGAGCCGGCGGCAAACAGAGGAGCCGTTTCGTTGATGACGATTTCTTCTTCAACCACCGATCCCGGAGCAATGGCCGGCAAGGGAGCCCGCAACATCCGGCGGTCGCTGTACAGCCGCGCGTCTCCTTCGTTGGCTGGTCCATCGCTGATCGTCTGCGGATCGAGCTCATGGACGGAAAAATCCGGCGTGATCACCCGCACCCGTACCGCCGGATGCTGTTGGTGCCATGGTTCCCAACTGCAGGCAATACTGTCCCAGCCCTGCGCGCCGCGCTGCGTCAGCACCTTATAGATCAGGTGTTCCGTGTGCAGGCTGCTTCCGCTTGCCGTGAATACATAGCTTTCGTCTTCGTCCAATACCGCTACATCCGTGCCCGCGGGTGGATTGGATTCGGATGCCGTGGCATACAAGACGCTTGGCTCCAGGGAGAAATGCGTGCGGTTCCAGGGAGCGGCCTGATCCGCGGCAAACCCAGATAACATTGCGGCGAAAAAAAACAACGATAACGCAGGGAATCGCAGAAGCCGGCGGACGGGCATAAGAAACAAGAGGCTGCCTCACATTAGGAACGGTAACTAAAAGGTAACGCGCGGACGGGGGTTGTGCAAGGGGGAGCGGGAGGTAGCCGGCGGTTTACAGCTTATAGCTTGCAGCTGGAGAAAGAGTCAGAGCTTGCGCGGAAAATCCCTGAGCCCGTATGCCATGTGCGAGCGGCGGTATACCCCTCAAAAATCCGCTTTTGGTCATTCAAAAAAATAACTTGAGTAAATCTATCCAGTAAGGCATATTTAATGCAACGGGGCTGGCGGAGGGCACATCCAATACGCCTAGAGCCGCAAAGAGCGGCGGTACTTCTGGGCTGGCTCGCACCGCTATAGATGGAGAGGAAAGAGGATGGCAGCAACTGTAATCAGCCCGGGGATATCCCGCGCCAAACTGACGCACATGCAGGACTTAGAGGCGGAAAGCGTCCACATTCTGCGCGAAGTCGCGGCTGAGTTCGCCCGGCCGGTGATGCTGTATTCCATTGGCAAGGATTCGTCGGTGATGTTGCGCCTGGCGCAGAAGGCTTTTTATCCGGGGCGTATACCGTTTCCGCTGCTGCACGTCGATACCACCTTCAAATTCCGGGAGATGATCGAGTTTCGCGATTCCTATCCCCGGCAGATCGGCGCGGAACTGATCGTCCATACCAATCGCAAGGCGATTGCCGAGGGCGCCAATCCGTATCAGCTCGGAACTCAGAAGTGCTGTGGTTTGTTGAAGACACGGGCGCTTCTTGATGCTTTGGAAGAGGGCGGATTCGATGCCGCCTTTGGTGGGGCGCGGCGTGACGAGGAGAAGTCGCGGGCCAAAGAGCGGATTTATTCCTTTCGTGACGCCTATGGACAATGGGACCCCAAGAACCAGCGGCCGGAGCTGTGGAACCTGTTCAACGCCCGTGTCGACAAGGGCGAGAGCATTCGCGTCTTCCCGCTTTCCAATTGGACGGAGCTGGACGTTTGGCAATACATCCATCTGGAGAACATTCCCATCGTCCCGCTTTATTTCGCGAAAGAGCGGGAAATGGTGGTGCGCGGCGACAGTTTGATTTCGACCGAGCATGATCCGCGCCTATTGCCCGGCGAGCGGCCGCAGAAGGTCATGTGCCGCATGCGATCACTGGGTTGCACGCCCTGCACCGGCGCGATCCGGTCAGAGGCGGACACGGTGCCAAAGATTATTGAAGAGCTGTTCACCTTCCGCAGGTCGGAGCGCGAGAATCGCGTAATCGACCACGATCAGGAAGGTTCAATGGAGTTGAAGAAACGGGAGGGGTACTTCTAATGGCAGCGTCTTCGGTAATTGAGAGCCGGTCACCGGCAAGCATGGAAAAAGGCAATCCCGGGCTGGGAGAGAAGCTGGCGGTTGGCGTCGATGCCTTCCTCAAGCAGAACGAGGAAAAGGAACTGCTGCGATTCAGCACCGCGGGCAGCGTCGATGACGGCAAGTCCACGTTGATCGGACGCCTCTTATATGACTCGCGCGGCGTTTATGAGGACCAGCTGGCGGCGGTGAAGAAGTCGCC
>CAZUCM010000279.1:0-4880 GCA_964619235.1 uncultured Terriglobales bacterium | reverse complement strand
CGGCGGAGAATAAGCTGAATCCGCAGCATGCGGCCACGGCGCCTGAGAGCGCCGCCCATTCGCTGGTTCGGCCGGCTCCTCCCGCTCAGCCCAAAACGCAGCAGCAAAGGAACGACGAGGAGGCCAAGAACCGCAATTGGCAGCAGCAGCGGCCGGTGGCGTCTCCTCGCCAGAATGTGCCACACACGGAGAGCCACGAAAGCAACGTTAAACGCGAAGGCAACGACAAGAATAATAAGCGGTGAGCAGCGCGAGAAGGCCGCGTTCGCTGCAATTGTCATCCTTCGTCCGCTACGGCGAACTTAGGATGACAATTTTCCTGCTACTCCACTTCCGCCACTATCCGTGCCCGATAGGCCGAATAGTCGGGAACTTTTCTGTCGTAGGTTTCTGACATCAGTGGCGAACTGATCAGGAAGTCGGCGGAGGAACGGTTGCACGCGACGGGGATGTTCCACACCATGGCAATGCGCAGCAACGCCTTAACGTCCGGGTCGTGAGGTTGTTGTTCAAGCGGATCCCAGAAGAAAATGACCAGATCGATCAAACCCTCGGCAATACGTGCGCCAATCTGCTGGTCGCCGCCCAGGGGACCGCTTTCCAGGCTCGTAATTTCCAATCCCAGCTTCTGCTGCAGCAGTTTGCCGGTGGTTCCGGTGGCATAAAGATCGTGCTGCGCCAGCAGTTCGGAATTGAACTTTGCCCAATCGAACATGTCTTGTTTCATGTTGTCGTGCGCCACCAGGGCGATCTGCTTGCGCGGCGCCAGAGGAACGATTCGATAATCCATTTTCGGTTTCACGGCCTCTCCAACCCATCCATCGATAGAAATACACGAAATTCGAGTTGTTTCCCCAAAAAAGCGTACGGAATGTTCGTCAGCGGCGCCGCTCAGTGTTGGTGGGGCTCGTGGCTGTGGTCGTGGGGATGGGAGTGGATGAGGCTGCCATGTGCGTGCCGGTGGGAGTGAATCAGGCTGGTTCGCTGCAGCAGTGCGGTATCGGCAAGAATGGCTTGCGGGCTTCCGCTGGCGGCGATTCTGCCCGCGTCCATCACGTAACACTGGTCGACGATATGCTCTACGATGTTGAGATCGTGGGTTGCGGCCACCACCGTCTGTACGGCCTGATGGTTGGAGAGAAGGTCGATGATCTGACTTTGGCTCTTGGGATCGAGACCGCCGGTCGGTTCGTCCAGCAACAACACGCTGGGTTCCAGCACAAGCACAGAGGCCAAGGCCACGCGCTTCTTCTCGCCGCCGGAAAGGTGATAGGGCGCGCGGCTCTTCAAATGCAAAATACCCATGCTGTCCAGGGCCAGTTCCACCCGCTTTGCGATCTCCTCCCGGGGCCAGCGGAGTTGCAAGGGACCGAATGCCACCTCGTCGAATACCGTAGGGTTGAAGAGCTGAACATCGGGGTTCTGGAAGACCAGCCCGACCCGGCGGCGGAAAGAATAGCGAAACTCCTCGTCCTGCAGCCGGTCTGCGTTCACGTTCTCGCCGGCGAAGCACACGGAACCGGAGTCGGGAAAAAGCAGGCCGTTCAAAATGCGCAACAGCGTCGATTTGCCGGAACCATTGGCGCCGAGCAAAGCAACGCGTTGACCGGAATGAATCTGCAGCGTCAGCCCGTCGAGAGCCGTCACCGCGCGGTCATAGCGGTAGGTCACGTTCTGAATGTCGAAGACCAGTGGAGTCAAATTGCCGGTCATCTTCCCCACCAGAGGGCGGTCGCGCTCAAGACCAGCAAGACGGCCAGTCCGGCATAGTCCCGCCACTTCATGGTGAAATCGGAGAGTACACGCGCTTCTCCGGTAAATCCCCGGGACTGCATTGCCAGATACACTTCCTGGCTCATTTGAAAGCTCTTGCCCATCAGTGCTCCCGCGGTCGAGGCCGCCATGTGGCGGCGATCTCTACCGGACAGCCTGCCTACGGTCCGGCTCTGCAGCGATTCGAACAAGTCGCGAGCGGTAGCCAGCAACAGAAAGATATAGCGATACGTCATCCCGAAGATCACCACCAATGCCGCCGGAACACGCAGGGTCCGCAGCGCTTTCAGTACATGACTCCAAGGTGTGGTCAGTACCAATAGAGATGATAGCGTGGCGGCGGTTTCGGTGCGTCCAATCAGAAATAAGGCGCTGTGAGCGCCTTGGGCCGTCACCGTCCAGCCCAGCAGGGGAAGGCGGCAAATCGTCCTTCCGGGAGTGATAAAAACCGCAGGCAGCGCAATCACCCCGCTGAAAAAAAGCACGGCGAGCCAGATTCGAGTGGACAGAGTGTGCAAAGGGATTTGAGAGAGCATGGCCAGGCCGATGCTGAACAGGAATATAGCGGCAATCACGCCCAGACGGTGCGAAACGGCTGCGGCCACAATCAGCGCCGGCAGGCCGATCACCTTGACGCGCGGATCCAGGCACTGCAACAGTCCGTTGAGTTTGGACAACTCTTCCGATTCCAGCGCGTGTCCCAGCGCGTCGATAAAGCTCCGCAAACTGCGGCGGATGAATGCGTCATGCTTCATGGTCGCGGCTCGCTCAGGTTTGCCGGAGCCGAAGCGCGGCTGTTCTGCCGCGATTTGCGGCGGAGAATAAGGCCGTACAGCCCGGTGAGGATCGCACCGGCCAGCACGATCAGTCCGGCGCCGAACATACCCGAAAGCAGGTACCCGAAACTCTGGTTGTGCACGATAGCCGGAGCATAGTCGGGAAAGGGCGCAGTCCATATCGCGGATAAACGTTGCAGTCCTCCAGGGGCACGGACCGGCGGAGTGTGTTGAAGGGAGGCCGCGGCCATCTGCCGGCGCGCCTGCGGATCGGCGAAGTCACGGATGGACCATTCCCCCCAGGCGGCGCCCACGGCGCGCAAGCCCAGAGGCGTCAATAGCAATAGAGCCGCCAACCCCAGCCATAGCGGTTTGCGTCCTGCCCGGCCCGGCCGCGGCAGTCCTTCGCGTGCACACTCGGGCGCGGTAGTTTCGAGCAAGCTTGCGTTGCTATTTTGCAGGTAGGCCACCACCCCGGCGGAGAGAATCAGCTCCGCGATGCCGGCAAAAGTGAGGTGTCCGATCATCATGGCCGGAATGGCGACCGACAGGGGATAAGGGGCATAGAGCGGAGTTCCGGTGGCGTCATGAAAGAAGTAAGGCTGCAACCCGAATTCGATCGCCGCGCACAATGCGGCGGCATTGATCGCCACGTATCCGGCGATTCCGGCGGCTATCACCCGGCGCCGGGCGGTAATTGCCGCATGGCGGGCAAGGATGCGATACAGCCCGTATGCGACCAGCGACCCTATGATTGCCATGTTGAAGCAGTTGGCGCCCAGGGCGGTAATGCCGCCGTCGCCAAAGAACACCGCTTGAATCAGCAGGGCGGTGGAGATGGCCAGGATCGAGGCCCACGGTCCCAGGACAATTGCGGATATGCCCACTCCCAAGGCGTGGCCGGTTGTGCCTCCCGGCAAAGGCAGATTAAACATCATTACTACAAACGAGAAGGCTGAAAACAACGACAACAAAGGGATGAGGCGGGTATTCAGCGCGCGCTTCACCCTCCGGAGCGCAACCCACCAGAAAGGGGCAGCTCCGGCGTACAGCGTAATACAGGTTGCGGGACTGAGATAGCCGTCTGGGATATGCATAATAAGCTTACAGTTAACAGTTTGCAGCGAAGCGCCACCAGCTTCAAGCCAACGGCCTGGGGCCGTCTCTTTCGGTGATCCCTGCGCAGAGGACCGCAGCCCTATCACGTTCGGCCTTCTCTGGCGTCACCTTGATCCTCTGCTTTGTTTTAACACGAATAGGCTATCGCCTCGGGGCCTGGGCTGCTCAAGATTTCCCTAATCATGCCGATGAATTAGGGGTGGTCGACGTTTGCCTCGCAGCCTGGCGCGGACTCTGTGAGGCTGGTCTTGACCCATGGTTGGCTGGAGCCTCGTTGCCCGGTCACCGGAGCGGAGCCCCTGGGAGGCTTAGCGCCGGGAATGGCCTGGTGACGAGACTCCAGCTACAGTTTTCGCCGGGCACGAACAGGCAGAAGGGGAAGCACGCATATGCGGCTTACCATTAAACGGAAACTCGTAGCAGGTTTCGGCGTTCTGATTTGTCTGATGTTTATCAGCGCCTGTGTAGCTTATGTGAAGATGCACCACGCAACCGAACTGGAGTCCGAAATCCAGGAAGTCCGGTATCCGGCGACCACGTCCATTGCGGAGATTGATAGCGGCGTCAGTGCTGCCTCCGCCGCCTTGCGCGGATATGTGCTGTTTGGCATCGATCCCAATGATGCTGTCAAGTTCAAGAATGAGCGGTCTCAGGCTTGGTCCGCGGCGCAATCCGCGCTGGACCAGCTTCAGGCGGTCTCCGCCCGGTTTACCAGCGCTGAAGAAAAAGACAGCCTGGCCAAAATTGCCTCCGGTGTGGCCGATTACCGCGCCGTGCAGGACGAAATCGAAAAAAAGGCTGTGGGTTCGGGCAACGATGATATGGCCCAGGCCTACGATTTGCTGAAAGGCCGTGCTTCGCAAAGCCAGTCGGATTTGATGGGCAATCTGAAGGCTTTGCTGGACTCGGAGCGGCAGAAAACGAACGAGTCGATTGCCGAAATGACGGCTGCCAGCCGGGACGCCAGCTTGACGCTTTGGATCGCCACGTTACTGGCCATCATCGCCGGTGTGGTGATCACGACCATCGTAAGCGGACGCTTGTCCAGATCGATCAATGATTTGCTCGATCGGGCGCGCGCCATTGCCGCCGGAGATTTGAGCGGAGATGCCTTGCAATCGCACTCCAACGACGAAATCAACGAATTGACCGGCGCCGTCAATGAAATGCAGGGCAAGCTGGGCGAGATGATCCGCGCCATGGCCAACAGCG
>CAZUCM010000278.1:0-4887 GCA_964619235.1 uncultured Terriglobales bacterium | reverse complement strand
GGCCGGAGCTTTTTGAACATTGGCTCAAGGCGCAGGGCTACCTGTCCCGGCCCGCCGCCAAGTAGACAGTTACGCGAGACAAATGAGATCGGAGCGCATCCATCCAATAGGAACATAGAGGAGCGGCTCAATGCGTTCGAGGCTTGGCAGGCCGGATGCTAAGCCGTAAATCGCGATCTCCGATTCAGGAGACGATCATAGAGTTCCGTGGTGCGGCGTGCCATCACATCTGCGGAGAAATGCTCATGAGCACGCTTCCATCCTTCGCGTCCCATCTGCACCAACTTTGGCCGGTCGCCAGCCAGTTCCGCAAGGCAGCCCGCGAGCGCTTCAGTATCGCCTGCCGCAACAAGCCTTCCTGTTACTCCATCGACAACCAACTCGCCGAGGCCGCCCACGCGGCCCGCAACAACTGGCCGCGCCGCAGCCATGGCCTCGAGCACAGACATCGGCAGCCCCTCTTCGAATGACGGGAGGGCCAAAACACTCCAACTTCTCAAAAGGCTTTCAGTATCCGTCTGCCAGCCAAGGAAGCGCACGTGATCCGTTACCCCCAGGTTTTTGGCAAGTTCTCGAAGCGCAGGTTCGGATAATCCGGTGCCGGCGATCTCCACACGCATGCCGACTCCACGTTCCATAAGCCTGGCTCCGGCCTTGATAACTGCTTCCACATTCTTTAGCGGGATCAACCGTGTAAGAACACCGACGGTCAATTGGCCGCCGGAATCCGGAGGTGCAGGCGGATGCGAGCCTGTTTCGATGCCGGCATAGATGACCTCCGGGCGTGGCGAAGTAAAGCAATCGGCCACAGAATGCGAGCAGGCAACAACCGCGTCTGCGGCGCGAAAACTCCGTTGTGAAACCGGCGTACTTGCGGGTTCAAGTATCCGGCTATGCAGGTGCTGCACCACGGCGCGCGCGCCCGCCATGCGGCAAAGAATCGGAACAGACACTCCACCGTGGTGCACGTGGACGATTTCTGCCCGGTGTCCTCGCAGCCACCGCCAAACGCGCCAGGCGCCAGCCGGATCTCTGCGGCTGGCCGTCCATGAAATCGCAGACACCTGAATGCCGGCATCCCGAACGGTTTCTACCAATGGCCCGTCTGCGAGGAATAGTACTGAAATGCTGTATCCAAGAAGCTCGGAACGACTTGCCAGGCCAGTAACAAGCCGGACGATCCCGGTGCACCCCGGCTGGGCAGTCTGAATGATATGGAGGCAGGCAGGCATCTGATTTTGATGATAAATGTCACTTCGAGACGTAGAGAGGCCGGCAGCAAGCATGCACGGCGAAGCTCAATATGTGCGCTCCCGGTTATGGCAGCGGTTTAGTGAACACGTACTGTAAATAAGGGGAAAAATACTGGTCGATGCGTGTCGATCGGAACCGGTTGAAGCCGCGCACCTCCAATAGCTTCAAACCCACGCTCTCCGTCTGCCGCACCACGTATTTTGGGATGGTGTAAAGCATATATTCTGGCCCGTCCCAAATGTAGCATCGAGTGCCAAACGCACGAAACACATTACGAAGTTTCCATCGTAGCTTTCCGCGGTAATACGGCGAAAACCAGTGCAGCGACTTCAAATTGTGAGAAGAAAAAATCAGGACGCCGCCCGGTTTGAGCACGCGGGCGCACTCGCGCAGGGCTGCGACCCTCTGCTCTTCCGGAATCGCGTAGTCGATTCCGTTGAGCGATATGAGAATCTTCGCGAACGATGCGTCTTCTTCGTCAATCGAGTCATAGCTGCCGACGCGCAGATCGAGATACGGGAAGCGGCGATTCGCCGTTTCGATAAAGACTCCCGACCGGTCGACGCCGCGCACCCGCACCCCCATCTCGTGGAGCAGCAGCGTTGTCCTGCCCAGGCCGCAGGCAAGGTCAAGTACAAAATCGCCTGGCTTGAAATACCTTTGAAATATGTACTCTTCTGCCTTTAGCAAGCTGTAAAACGAGTAAGCTGAGACCCCGGCCCGAGAAGTGTAATAGACAGCGTTCGCGGCCGAACCAGATGGCGCTTTGTCGGGCAATGCTGTCTCCTTCCTGCCCCGATGGCGTCGGCTGGTGCAAACCGTCATCCGGAAGAGCGATCCTCTTGAAGCACTGGCACTCGATACCGAAGATATAGCGCTGCGTAGAGCTTCGACACGAAGCGGCTGTTCCAGAGAATCATCCGCCTATTCCGATGAAAACTCGAGGTCCAGCGAAACTTATACTCGTCCATACCGCGCAGGAAATCAAATTCGTCGCATCCATGATTGAAGCCGTAATCGATCGCGCCGCAAATCAATGCCGTGCCGGGTGACAACACCGAGTAAGCTCGATCGTAGCCCGTCTGATAGTCCCACAACTTCTTTCCACATCTGAAAAGAATGAGGTAGGCGACTAATTCTTCGTTTTTCTCCATGAGCAACATCGTGATGAGACCCTGCGGTCCGAGCGTGGCAAAGAGCGACTGGAATTCCGCAGTATACCTTCCGATGAAAGGCGCCAGTATGCGGCCGCCGATTCGCTTTTGCGCCTCCACAGTGACGATGCGTTCCAGCAGGCCTGTCTCCTTCTCGGGGTGGTCGACGGCCCTAACGTGAAATCCCTCGCCGGCCCTCGCCTCAATTCCACGAAACGCGCGCTGTGCGAAGTTGAGATTCCTCTTCTCCCATGTTTCGGACCAGGGTAGGTCGATCGGCATGTAAGGACACTCATCTGTTTCCGGAAAAAGGCGATGCTGCAGCCCGGCGTCTGCGGCCGCGGCCTCCATTGCGGCGATCCGGCTGCCGTCATCGCGCAGTTCTGTCAAATCGATCATGTCCCAGTCACGTGCTGAGCAGCGCAGGTAGTCCATCGCGGCACGTGTCAAAGCCAGAACGTCGTTGCCCAATACCAGATCGTTGTAGTCCGAATGATAGGTCGGGAATCCAAGCTTTCGCAGATGAAATCCGGGGCGAGAGGCGATTCGCCGCACCAGCGGAACAATCCCCACCACCACTTCATTCTGCTTGATCAAGAGCATGTGTGGTTGCAGGCGCCCGCGTCCGTCGTCACTCATAAGCCGCCGCAGCCACACGCTGAACCAGCTGTACGTCATAAAGACATTCGGGCTTTCGGCGCACGCGCTCAGCCGGTTCCAGTCCTTCTCCAGTGCGGCGACGCCTTCCTCCGTCGAAATGACCTCGACGGTGTAGGGGGAATTCGATGTCCAACCGGAACCGTCATGCATAGCGCAAACGTCCAAATCGCTTCAGCCCTGCCATGCCAGCAGCTGTCCGACAGGCACCGTTTTCCGCTCCAGGCCGGGCCGCACATTGCGCGGCACTGATCTGGCAAGAAGCAAGTGAGAGATCCCGGTGCGCTCCGGCTGTTGGCTGTTGAAGATTTGGAGCCAGGCAGGCATCGGAATCTAATGATAAATGTGGAGCCCTTCCAGATCCCATTCCTGATAACGATCGAAGATCTTGTACCCGACCTTGCGGGAGATCCCGAACTCCTTGATCCGGCTCGGCTCGTCCTTGCCTCGCCCGCACCTCCGTGCTACCGTGAACATGGATTGCGACCAAAGAAAAGACAGTTTGGTTCGACAGCCCCGATGCCAGTTGGGGCTTTTGTCCATTTCGTCAGGGCACAGGTGGTTAAAGCGTGAGACCGCTTCCCGCACCGAACAAACCAGGAAAGACAAAGGCCGAGTATTTCGACAGCCGTCCCCCAAGACGTTCACAGTCTCGAAAGAGGAAATCGAGCGCCGTGAAGCCAAATGGCAGTAGACACAAACCATCCCTGAGGCATCGAAGAATCTGCAGATTCAAAAACCACGCTTGAAAAACCAAGATCACAACTTGAGAGGATAAATGCGCTCGTCGCTCAAAGCAGTCGCTTCAGCTGTTGCGCAGGCAGTGACTTCTGGAAAATCTCAGAACTTTCTCGGCGCCAGATGGGTAAGCGGGTCTCTCGGCGCGGTTCCCAAAAAATGGAGGCGTCCACTGGCACTGCGCTTCTTGGCTGTGAGCCCCCATTATTTCTACAGGAATTCGACCAACGCCGCATTAAGGAAGAGCAAATTTCTGGAGTCTGAGTACGCCCGCAATCTCTCTTCTCGTAAATTGATTTTTGACGGAATCGTGTCGAAATATTTGGAGCCCCACTTCAATTGTCTGGACTATGGATGCGGCCCAGGCTTTCTAGCTCGTGCCGTAGCGCCAGAAGTAACGAAAGTGGTGGCCTGTGACATATCGTCAGGCGTGTTGGCCTGTGCCAGAGCAATCAACTCCGGAAACAATATCGAATATCGCAAGATAGCCGCTGATGGCACGATTCCGGTCCAGAATGAAGCCGTGGATCTTGTGTATTCGTTCGCGGTCATTCAGCATGTCACCAACGATGTTTTGAGCAAGATCCTTATCGAATTCAAGAGGGCGCTGAAACCCGGTGGCAAGGTAGTATGCCACGTCGTGTTCGATCAGGAGGGCTGGAAGTCGGAGACTGAATGGCAGGCAGACAAAACGATTAAAGGCCGTCTGAAGTGGCGGTATGGTTTGAGATGCTTTTCCAGATCATTGAACTCCTTCGAGAGTATGGTAACGGGCGCCGGATTCAGATTGGTTCAGACTCGCCCGATTTCAGAGTTGGGCGTCGATCTCGCAGGGGATGACATTGCTCGGCAGCATTTAAGCATCTTTCAGCGATGACCAGGATAAAGGCCTTTGCCGTGCTCGCATTCCGCAAAGGAGATTTGACGGGCAGCCTTTCTCCGAGCGAAGCTCGCGGATTTGACCGGAAATTGGCAAAAGACCGGATGATGTATTTCTATATGCTATTGATTATAAGGATGTTATGGCTGGAGGGAGGGATTCGAACCCCCGATACCCTTACGAGTATGCCTGATTTCGAGTCAG
>CAZUCM010000277.1:0-4889 GCA_964619235.1 uncultured Terriglobales bacterium | reverse complement strand
GCCATGCCGGCGGGAGGAATAGCCTCGATTACGACGCTGATCGGCAGCAAGCCGAACGAAGATTGCGCCTCCCCGGCGGATGGCGCCCTCGAGTACGTGGTGTTATCGGTCGGCGACAACGGGGTTGGCATGACGGAGACGATGCGCCAAAGCGTGTTTGAGCCATTCTTCACCACCAAAGGTATTGGACACGGCAATGGTCTGGGCCTGTCCATGGTGCAGGGCATCGTAGAACAAAGCGGAGGATTCATCCGCGTCTCCAGCCAACCCGGCAAGGGAACCACTTTCCGCGTGTACCTGCCGCTGGTGAGTGCGAATTACAGTACCGGGGAGGTGCCGGCGGAAAGTTCCCCCCATGGCCGCGAAACGGTGCTGGTGGTGGAAGATGAGCCGGGAGTCCGCGAATTTGCGGCGGTGGCGCTACGCGCTTACGGATACCATGCGGTCGTGGCCCAAAATGCCGCGCATGCCCTGGCCTTGATTGAACAAGGCGAATCCGTCGACCTTGTGCTTACCGACGTCGTCATGCCGGACATGAATGGCCCCGAACTGGTTCGCCGGCTGGTTGCCCTGCGGCCGGGAATCAAGGCGCTGTATATGTCCGGGTACACGGCTGATGTCATGGTCCATCATGGCGTCGAGGATGAGGACGCTGCACTGATTCAAAAGCCATTCCGCGCCGAGCATCTTTCGGCCAAGGTTCGCGAAGTTTTGCAAACCCGGCCCGCCGGCCCGGCAACGGAATCCGGACCTGCGGAGTCTTAAGCCACCGCGCGTCCGCAAGAAAGGCTTGCGGAAGGCGCCGCGCCTGAATACGGGGAATGGTTTCTTCAGGGTCTCAGCTGAGCCAGGAATTGTTCGAGTTCCACGGGCAAGGGGGCGGAAAGCCGCAATGGTTTCCCCGTCCGCGGGTGGGAGAATTCGAGTGAGGCGGCATGCAGGAAGTTTCTGGCCAGGGCCAGCGGTTCCTTGCTCGCGGCCTTCACTTGGCGTGCGGCGCCGTAGAGCGTATCGCCTACCACCGGGTGGCCTGCGGAAGCAAGATGCACGCGAATCTGGTGCGTGCGGCCGGTTTCAATTTGGACGTCGAGCCAGGTGAAGCGGCCGTAGGGACCGTCGATCCGTTCCCGTACCCGCCAGTGGCTGACGGCGGTCCGGCCATTGCCCCGGCGAGTCGTCATTCGTGTGCGTCTGACCGCGTCGCGGCTGATCGCGCTGTTGATAGTGCCCTTGTCCCCGGTCATCCAACCCTGCACCAGCGCCGTGTAGGTCTTATGCACTTCGCGCGCGGCGAACTGTTCGGCCAATCGCCGGTGGGCCGAGTCGTTTTTTGCCACAACGATTAATCCGCTGGTATTACGGTCGAGACGGTGTACGATGCCGGGACGCAACTCTCCGCCTACCCCGGACAGTGCCGCAAAGCGATGAAGCAGGGCATTGACCAGCGTGCCCAGGTTGCGCACGTCGTCGGTTGCTCCGGCGCCGGCATGTACCATCATGCCCGCCGGTTTGTTTACCACCGCCACGTCATCGTCTTCGTAAACCACGTCCAGCGGGATTTGCTCCGGTATCGCGCGCAGGGGGGCGCGCTCGGCCGTGCCGGCGATGGCCACGCTATCGCCGCCGCGCAACTTCATCGACGGCTTCGCCGCCGCTCCATTGACCAGAACCTTGCCCTGCGCGATCAGTTCCTGCACTCTGACCCGGCTCAAGTCGGGAAGTTGGGCGACCAGGAAATGGTCGAGCCGCTGAGTGGAAGCGCCGGGGGGAATGTCAAATTTGCAGTTTGCAGTTTGTGATTTGTGATCCGTGGCCAACGCTGTCAGCACCGCCCGTCTTTCAGTCTCAGATAGCAAATTGCCAATGGCAAATCCTCAGGATGTTTTCAGGCGGCGCTGTTGGCCGCCGTCTTCGCCGCCCCCGCTCTCCTGGGCCGGCGCATCCACAGCGAACCGCCGATGACGACCATGAAGATTGAAATCAGCTGCGTCGTGGTCATCGCGCCATGGAAGACGGAGCCGCGCTCCGGATCGTCGCGCACAAATTCCAAGAAAAAGCGCGCGATACCGTACAAGAACAGATAAGTGCCAATGACCTGGCCGTCGGTCTTCTTGCGTTTGAATAGCCAGACGAGAATCCAAAAGTTGATGAATTCGACCAGCGATTCATAAAGCTGCGTAGGGTGCAGCTTGATCCCAAGTGGGGTTCCGGAGATATAGGCCGCCATCGGATTGGTGAAGGTAACGCCCCAGGGAAGATGGGTCGGCTTGCCGTAGCAGCAACCGGCGCTAAAGCAACCCAGGCGTCCAATGGCGTGTCCCAGGGCAATTCCCGGCGCGAAGGCGTCACAGGTGCGCAATACCGGCAAACGGTGCTTGACGATATACCAAACCGATACCACCAGCGCGGCGATCAGTCCGCCGTAGAAGACCCCGCCCGCGCGCAGCGTGTCCAGGCTGAAAATGTCCCGGAGATTGCCCGAATACCGGCTCCAGCTGTTGATCACCAGCAGTGCTTTGGCGCCGAGAATGGCGAACAGAACCGCCAGAATGCCCAGATTCCAGGCCTTCTCCGGATCAATGCCTTCCTGTTGCGCATACTTGCCTGCCATAATAAGGCCCACCAGTACGCCGGTGGCAACCAGCACGCCGTATGTCCCAACCCAGAACGAACCTATGTGAAAAAGCTCCGGAAACACACCTATAGTTTAACAGGGAATCGCCGGCGCCAGGCAACCAGCCGGCATCAGCCACCAGTTTCAAGACTCAAGTTTCAAGCCGAATCGATGCGGCCATGCATGGCTTGGCGCGTGCCACGATGGAGTTTGCTACGCAGGACGATTCAAATCAGGGCTGCCGGCCAAGTCAGGCGAGGGTTTTGCCCTGTTGCTTGTAGGTTAGGTTTGGTGCCTGAAGCCTGGTACTGAAGAAAAAGCCGACCCGCGGGGCCGTGTGGTAGGGCATTTTATGAGCCCGCCTAATACGGTGGGAACCCCCCGCGACCCCTTAGGGATTTCCGCATGACGGAATTCACACACAGGATCTTCTCGTAACGAGTAGGGCCCCCTGCTCATAGTCATTGGCTCAAAAAAATGACCGCCGCCAACACCAACTTTGCAGGTCGACTTCCACGTCAGATGCTAGAGAAAAGCCGGAGGGCTGGCAAGAGGAAGTCTTCAAAAAGATGGCACTCCGCGTGCCTAAAGTAATACTGGGTTAACGTCAGCCGGAAACCTGCGAGGAAAGGGAATAGCCCGAAAAAGAAGCGCAGAGGACGCGGAAGAAATCAGGGCAGATTTGCGATTTGTGATGGAATGGCGGGTTGTGCCCAAAGCATCGGCTAAATCAGAAATCGCAAACCTGAAATCTTCGCTGTGCCGCTATCCCGCCTTTTTCGTTTCCTGCAGCACCTCGTCCAGAATTTCGTCCAGGGCGCCGCTAAGGCTGCGCGTACGCAGGGTCAGTTCGTTGGCGATGGCGTCGTATTTGCGCTTGAGGATGTGGTACTCGTCGGCGATATTCAGTGCCGCCAGCACGGCAAGGCGAAGCGAGTCGATAGTCGCGGTCTGTCCGGCGACAGCCCGCATTTTGCTGTCGACGTACTCGGCCAGCTTGAAAATGTACTCCTGGTCCGAGCCCCGCAAGTTGTATGACTGGTCGTAAATCTCTACCCGTACGCTCTCGTTGGGTTGCGTCACCGAAATCTCCTGATTGTAGTGTCCCGTTCTGCCGTTCGGCCCGCGCGGCCGCATGCCCACCCGTTTCCCGGGCAGGAGGAGGCCGCCATGTCTGGTTATTCTTCTTCCAGGGACTCAATCTGTCCCAGTAATTTTTCCACTCGTTCGCGCACTTCTTCGCGTTCCCGGCGCAATCCGACATGCTCGCTGCGTAACGCTTCCAGCTCCGCCGTGCGTGTTTCCAGTTGCTCCCGTACCCGGGCCAGATCTCGTTCGGCCGCGCTCTTGGCCTCCCGCGCTTCCTTGAGCAATTCGATGGTGCGGTAAATCTTCTTCTCCAGTGAATGGAGGTTGTCCGATGAGGCTTCCGGTATTTCGCGAACTGGGTTTGCCGACATGGATCCAGGGTCCCTCGTCAAATTCAGAATAGATGCGAGCGCAGTATAACTCAGAATTCGCCCTCCGCCACACGTTTTCCGCCGAACCCTCGACTGTTCAGCGACATACGGCATGCTATAATTTCTATCTGTCTACATACGGGAGGATCGTATCGACAAAAGGTTTATTCGCACGAACGAACGGATCAGGGTGCGGGAAGTGCGCGTGATCGACGACGAGGGTACGCAACTCGGGATCATGGCGCCCTATGATGCACTGAAGATCGCCCGCGAAAAAAACTGCGACCTGGTAGAAGTGTCGCCTACCGCGCAGCCACCGGTTTGCCGGATCATGGATTTCGGCAAATATCTTTACGAACAGGAAAAGAAGGAGCGGGCAGCCAAGAAGCACCAGCACGTCATTACGGTCAAGGAAGTCAAGTTCCGCATTAATGTGGACGAACACGACTACGAGACCAAGAAGAAGCATGTGCTGCGCTTTCTGGGCGAGGGCGACAAGGTCAAAGCGACGATCTTCTTTCGCGGACGCGAAATGACGCGCCAAAGCCTGGGACGCAATATTCTCGAACGCCTGATCAAGGAACTGGGCGAGAAGGCGGTCGTCGAGTTCCGGCCCCGTCAGGAAGGCAACACGATGCACGTCATCCTGGCGCCTCCGAAGGTCCAGCCGCAGCAGAAGAAGGAAAAAGCGGCGGCCTCACCAGGCGGAACACCGGCGCCTAGCATGCCACCGAATCCGGGGGCGGCCCCGGGCGGGCCACCGGCGTCTTAGAAGCTTGCGGCTTACGGTTTGCAGCCGGACCCCGGGGATCGTC
>CAZUCM010000276.1:0-4947 GCA_964619235.1 uncultured Terriglobales bacterium | reverse complement strand
GAAATAGGTGGGCGTACAGCAGATGGCTGTGACTTCGAAATCGCACATCACCATCAGCTGCCGTTCGGTATTGCCGCCGGAAACCGGAATCACGGTAGCGCCCAGCTTTTCCGCGCCGTAATGTGCGCCCAGGCCGCCGGTGAACAGGCCGTATCCGTAAGCATTCTGCACAACGTCGCCCTCGTGCAGTCCGCAGGCCGCGAAGGAGCGCACCATCACCGACGACCACACGTCGAGATCGGCCTGCGTATAGGCCACCACAATCGGTTTGCCCGTGGTTCCACTGGAAGCGTGCAATCGAACCACCTCTTTCAGCGGACTGGCAAACAGGCCGAACGGATAGGTGTCGCGCAAATCCGTCTTCACCGTGAAGGGCAGCCTGGCGACATCGGCGAGCGAGCGTATGTCGCCGGGCGCAAGTCCCCGCTCCTCCATCCGCGAGCGGAATAACACTACCCGCTCGTAGGCTCGCTCGACCACGGCGCGCATGCGGCTGAGTTGCAGACCTTCCAACTCGGGCTTGGGGATATAGTCAAGTGCGCTGACAGGTTGAAAGGCGGCGGGCGGCGGCGTGGAATCCCCGGCACAGCCGGATTTCGCGCCTCGTGCAGGCTGTGCGGATGATTTCATACGCCCCTTCCTAAGTTGAAGGCTTGCAGATTGGCCTCGTGCAACGCAACCGGCAGGTTCGCGCGGATCGCTGCCTTCCAGGCATCGACGGGAAACTGCAGATGCCGGCTCAGCGCGCCCAGCAGCGCGATATTCAGGCTCTTCTTGTTGCGCAATTCATTCTCGCGAACCTGCGCCGGTTCAATCACGACTCCGCCGGGACGCAACGCGGCGGCATTCACCGGAATCTGGTCGGCCGCAATCACCACCAGGAAATCCGCTTCGCCTTCCGGCACCATCGGACTGAAGACGCGCTCGCCAAACCGGACATCGCTGGAAACCGATCCGCCGCGCTGGCTCATACCGTGGATTTCGCTCTTCTTAACGTCCAGACCGGCACTGACCGCAACATCGGCCACAATGTCGGAAGCTTTGAGTACGCCCTGGCCACCCAGTCCGGCGATTACGATATTCGTTACTTTGCCGCTCATAGTACCTCGCGCACCCGGATCGAATCCGCTTCTGGCCCCAACATGTCATAAATCAAAACTCATCCCGACCTGGCGCCTGGAAGTGAGCCCGGAAGATGAAAATATGAATCTCAGTTTAGCCCAACCGCCAAACCTCAGCAAATACGATCTTCTTCAACTCTCTCCCGCCTGCGTGCTAGCATTTTGCTTATGCGCAACGGACTTGTGAAAACCGGTTGGCTGCGGCTCACCCGCTGGGCACTGCTCCCTCTGCTGGTGCTGGCCGGCAGTTGGGTTTGGGCGCAAACCGAAATCGATCAACTGCGGGCGCGCGCCGAGCGCGGCGAATTGGCGGCCGAGCTCAAGCTGGCGCAGGCCTATTTCATGGGCAATGGCGTACCCAGGAACCAGGTGGAAGCGGCGCGCTGGTTCCGCAAAGCGGCGGAGCAGGGCGAGCCGCAATCCGAACGGATTCTAGGCCTTATGTATAAGTTCGGGAGCGCAGGATTCCCCAAGGATGAATCCCAGGCCGCCATCTGGTTCCGCAAGGCAGCCGGACAGAACGATATCCTGGCCCAGAACGAACTCGGGGAGCTTTATGAGAACGGCCGCGGTGGACTGCCCAAAGATGATGCCGAAGCCTTCTCCTGGTACCACAAAGCTGCCGACCAGGGCAGTATTCCCGCGCTCGACCATGCCGCCCGTCTGTGCGTGAGCAGCTTGAATCCTCAAGTACGTGATCCGAACCTGGGGGTGGAATATGCCCGGAAGGCGGTGGCTGCCGACGGCAAGAACCCTTTGTATTTGAGCACGTTGGCGCTGGCCCTCTCCGTGGAAGGAGAATTCGCGGAGGCCGTGGAAACTCAACGCCAGGCGCTGGAACTCGCCTTGAACTTCCAAAAGGCCGAATACCGGAAGAAGCTGGAAGATTACCAACGGGCTTGGCAGCAAAGCCAACAGGAACCCGCCCGAAAAACGGCCTGGCCACAGGAATGACGGTTTCGCGAAGCTAAGCACCGGCGTCCCCGGCTTTCTGCGGTGGACGGGGAACGAGAGCCCGCTTACGGCCTCCAGGCGCCTTCGAATCTCAGACCGCATCTTTAATCTCTTCGGAATGGCCTCTTAATTGTGCATAATATTGCCAGCTGGTCTGAAGCGATCAGCCGGGGGGCCAGGGTGACTCACATCGAAGTCATGGATACGACGTTGCGCGATGGCGAGCAGACGCCGGGTGTCAATTACACCGCCGACGAAAAGCTGATCATCGCCGAAACCATGCTCAAAGCCGGCATCGACGCCGTCGAAGTGGGTTCGGCCCTGATATCCGACGGCGAGGCGGAAGCCGTGCGCGGCATCACCGATTGGGCACACTCCAATGGTTTTGACGGAAGAGTCGAGGTCCTGGGCTTCGTGGACGGAACCCGGTCGGTGGATTGGCTGGTGCGTAACGGATGCCGGGTGCTCAATCTGCTGGTCAAAGGCTCGGAGCACCACTGCCGCGTGCAGCTGAAGAAATCCCTTCCCGAACATCTGGTGGATATCGAACGCACGGTAAGCTACGCGGTCAGCCAGGGCCTGACGGTCAACGTATATCTGGAAGACTGGTCGCAGGGCATGCGCGATTCCCAGGCCTACGTGATGGCCATTACCACCGGCCTCTCCAAGCTGCCGGTGAGCCACGTAATGCTGGCCGACACTCTGGGCGTGTTGAACCCGGACGAAAGCAACGCCTATGTGCGGACGATGCGCAGCAACTTCGATTTGAAGTTCGATTTCCATGCCCATAACGACTATGGCCTGGCGGTCTCCAATTCCCTGTTTGCCCTGCGTGCCGGAGCCTGCCGCGTACACGTGGCCATGAACGGCTTGGGCGAGCGGGCGGGCAATACGAATCTGGCCACCCTGGTGGTGGCGGCGCGCGATCTTTACGGCATGACCAGCAACGTCAACGAGCGATCTCTGGGCATGTTGAGCGATCTGGTAGCGGGCATCAGTGGCGTCGATCCGGCGGATAACGAGCCGGTGGTGGGCCGCATGAGTTCCATTCAGGGATGCGGCGTGCATGCCGACGGCGATAAAAAGG
Source organism: uncultured Terriglobales bacterium (assembly GCA_964619235.1). Taxonomy (GTDB): domain Bacteria; phylum Acidobacteriota; class Terriglobia; order Terriglobales; family Acidobacteriaceae; genus CAZUCM01. Next base: position 1,785 of record CAZUCM010000276.1, on the reverse strand, counting down.
GCAAGCTCTACCAGAACCGCCTCGACCCCACCCGCTTCGGCCGCAAGCGCGGCTACGACCTGGGCAAAACCGCCGGCATGGCCTCCATCGAACAGAACTGCAAAGAACTGGGCATCGAAATCAGCCCCGAGCAGCAGCGGGCGCTGCTCACCAAGGTGAAGGAGCTGGGCGATCAGAAGGTCACCGTGACCCAGGCCGACATCATTCTGCTGCTGCACGATATTTTCAGCTCAAAAGAGAATGGTTTGCGGCTTCTGGATTATCAGTTCGCCATGAAGAAGGGCGCACTGCCGACGGTCAAGCTGCAGCTCGGCCGCAACGAGGAAGTGATCAACGCCCAGGCCGAAGGTGACGGTCAGTTCGATGCTTTCATCAACGCCCTGCGTACCCTATACTCCGACCTGCCCGAACTGGTGGATTACCGCATCGGCATCTCCCGCAAAGGGACCAGCGGCGCCCTCACCGAAGCCATTATCACCTGGCGATCCGAAGAGCGGCTCTTTACCACCCGCGGCGTCGATCCGGATCAGTTGGTTGCCGCCATGCACGCCGCCATGCGCATGCTGAACTACGTCGAAATCCGAAGACAACTCGGGAAGGCAGTCGTTAACGGCTAGAGCGAGTTTTCAAGATGGAGCCGTGCCAGAGTGGGGGACTTCCCGTCCCCCTTTTCCAGCTCTTACGCCGCTTTTTTAGCGTGCGTACGCATTTGTTTCGTAAACTGGCGCATCGCCTCGATATGGCCGGGGGAGCGGTTCTCCATCCAGGCTTCAAAGCGCTTCGCCGCTTGCTCCAGGTTCGACATGAATTGCTTGTACTTCCACTGCTCCCGGCCTTGTTCGATCGTGGGTCGTAGACGGTCCCAAACGCCGTAAAACTCGCCGCTGGTTTCAAAGAAGAGTCCTTCGTGGAGCAACCCATAATTGAGGAATGCGCAGGCCTGCTCCCAATAACTGCATACCATCATGAAGTTTGTGCCGCCTTCCGTTCCCGGCGCGGCGATTCGCATCGCCTCTTCCATACTGTCCGCGAAGTAATTCCGCGAGAACCAGTCGCGCGCCTCCCGCAGCCGGGCTTCGCGTCGCAGCTCAAAAATTTGCAGGTGGAGTTGGGCTTGTTCGTGTGTGGGCTTAGCGTCCATAGGGCTTCTCCTTCCTATCCTTGGTTGATCGAAGCCCTGGATACGTTGCCTGCCCGGCAGGAACTACGGAGCCTTCGTTTCGGGAGTCAAAGCCAGGAGTTCTTCCATGGCCGCCCGGGATTGTTGAAAGTACCGGGAATCGCAAAATTGAAAATTGGGATTGTTCTGGAATTTCCCGGCCCACGCGGCATCGGCGCAGGCAATAAACATCTGCCGATCGTGTTTTCCGTTTCGGCAATCGCGTTGGGCATAGACATAGGGGAACCCAGCCGAGCGGAGCCAATGCACCACGGCGGCCTCGGTGGGACCGGTCCAATTCGTGGGGCCGAAAAATACGTCGTCCATGTAAAACAGCGACATCGGCAACATGGGATTGGTGCTGACCACGTGGGTTTCCACCACCAGGACGCCGTTGCAAACGCGCCGCAGCTTATCCAGGGCAAGCAAGGGATGCCGGACGTGATAGAGCACTCCAAACATCAGGGCGATATCAAAGACGCCATGGCGCTGCGGATCCAGTTCGTAAACGCTGATCGGCTCCCTGCGGACGCGGGAACGAAATAACCGGTGCAGCCACCAGAAACCCGCATCCATTCGCCGGCCGCTGTCAATGGTTGGGGGCGGACCCTCGAAGCCCCAATCGT
>CAZUCM010000275.1:0-4966 GCA_964619235.1 uncultured Terriglobales bacterium | reverse complement strand
AACACTGTTCGCCATCCGCTCAGGTCGGTATCACAATTATTGGGTTGAGCCGAATTCCTTTGCACGAACTCAGGAATGGGGCCTGGCACTTTGCCTTTTTTGCTTGATCGTGGTTCTAGGCCTCTGGAGATTGAAACCCTGGTCACGGTGGGGTGAAACTCTGCTGTTGTCGCCCAAGGTGTATTTCGCGTACCTGTTTTTCTATGTCTACGCAATGTCTGGGGCCTGGAATTACCTGGTCGTCCCCATTCTCGCAGCCTTAAATATCGGAAGTGTCATTCTGCTATGGTCGCCGAGATTACACAGATTGTTCGCCGTGCCGTCAGCGCAAGAGCTTGAATAATTGCGCGAGGCTCGGCTGTAGTCCCCCTGTGGCAACCATTGTGTTGACGCAGAGTTCCACCTTCATGCAATGCGGTTATGTGCGATGTTGCACAGCGTTGAAGTTTGCTACCGCTTCCACGATTTGGTGTTTCACCGGGATCGGAAACCCGGCGGCGTACTGAAGGAGCTTGCTGCGATCGAGCCGCTGCAACTCCAGTTCGTCGGTATGGACGGTGCTGCCCTCCTGGCGGCGCAAATACAGCCAGTCCAATAGCGCTTTTTCTGGATCGGCGAGGTTGTACTTGCCGTATCGAGTGCGCTTTTCCTGAAAACCCCAGAACAGATTCTTCGACAAACGGCGAAAGGTTATGGACACGGACTTGGATTGAAACTCACCGGCCCGCCCCGGGGTAACGCAGGTAAAGGCGATTGGGCTCTGCGTGGAGACGCCCGAGTCCCGCAAGACGGTTTCCAGGGACAGGTATGCTTCCGGCCGAAGAATATTGATGAGCTCCCGCCCGGAGAAATCGGGTACAAGCCGGTTGATGAAAATCTTCTTGCCCAAATGCTCTACCAGCCCGCGGTCTTCTTGTCTGCGAAGCGCATTTCCGACGGCGATCTCGGAAGTCTTGAGCTCGCGAGCGAGTTCGTCAACTCGGAGGAACCCCGAGGTTCGCGCTCGATCCGCGATTAGCTTGACCCAGTCCATAACAGATCACCTTCAAAGCCAGTCGGAAAATAATTCTCGAAGAGCCTGCCGCAGCGGCTCGAAGTCAACCTTCTCCAACTCGTCGTACACGTCCTTCGGCAGATACGGCTGCAACTCGGGCTTGCAGGTCTTGGAATTTACCTGACTGATTCTTTTGGCAATGAAGTCCGGGTCCTCCAGTTTTTCAGAAGCGGGACCATCCGCAAGATGAGCCTTGAGATTGTTGTCCAGCGTTGCCCCGGAGTCCCTGAGCAGCTTGATGTCAAACGCGTCGCGCGCCTTCAGGAATGGTCGTTTCAGGAACGCCTCCGCCTTGAACAACAGCTGCAAATTCAGTGACGGGACCCGAACCGTTACTCGTCGTTCCGGATCCGACGCAATTGGGAATGTCACGAGTTCACTCTTGATCACTGCGCCGATTTTGGTCACATCAACAGTAAAGAGGACATGCCCTCCCGCCTTCACAGCCAGTTTGAGAAATTCCCCGGTCGTTCTGGCGGGTTCAATCGTTAGTTCGGCAAAACCCAGGGCCTCGCCGGCAGCCCGCAGGGGCTGCTCCAACACTCGCTGCAACTCATCGGCGCCGGGTGGCGTCTCTGCGCATACGAGCAAATCCAAGTCGCCGGAATGTCTAGGGCTGCCGTAGAACAGGACGAGGCTCGCTCCGCCAAAGAAAACGAAGGTGTCCGGGAAACTTGAGAACAGGATCTGCAACGCTTCTTCGAGAAGAACATTGACCGCAGCGGTTTCACGCCCGAAGCCGCGTTCCTCGTACACCGCCACTCGCTCGGCGACTTTCATCGCATTAACATATCATATTTAGTTTATTATTAAACCATATATATATTTTATTTCCTAAAACAATCTAATTTAATGTATTTATGAAACGTAACCTCTTCTCTAAGCAGGAATTCAGAGGGTGTCCGGCAGCGAGTTCTTGATAAATAGCGCTGCTGGCCTTCACGAAACAGTGCGAGGCGGCCAGAATGCAGGCAAGTGGGGATCGCGGTCATGGCATAGGCTGTCAACTGGGGATCAAATCGGGTTGCACAGCGATCTGCAACTGCAGGTCTTCGACTATGGAAGTCGCGTCAACCCTGCCCAACTCGCGCGGCTCCATTTTGAACAAGCCGCCGCCATAAACCCGGCCCTGATCAGTGAAGCCGGCTGGCGCAAGGCCGTTCAGCAACTCCAGGACTCGAAGGCCGGCTCCAGGATTTTCTTCAAGCATCCTCTTGAGCGGACCGACAGGGTACAGCAGGAGGTATGTATTCGCAGCGGTTGCGCCAGAGCGATTCCAGAAGAACCGGAACGTCGTGCCGTCCTTTTTCTTCCGGCCCATGTACGTACATAGAAATGGAGCGGGTTGGCGTTGCTCCTGCCGATACCACGGCGACCGCTTGCTCGTTAGATATGCCTTTTGGATTCCGTCCTTTTCGCCATCCTGCAAATATCTCCACAGACCGACGCAGCTCCTCTTTATTTGGTCAATCGGCACATCGGTATCAATGACCGCCAACTGATCTTTCACTAGCGGGAACCCGGCGCGATCAGACTCGATGATGTCCTGATGCAGAAGGCGCGCTGGAGGTAGAATCGGCTTTACAAATCGTTCATGGATTCCGTGCTCAGCTAGGTCCCGGCGCGGCAAGATAAAGAAGTCGTTGGCGCCTGTGGCTATTCCCCGTTTGATCGTAAACAGGGAAGTCAAGGGAATCCCCTCTTCTCGACTTCGTCCGGATGGCGCGGTAAACAACTGCGTCCATTTGCGAACCGTGCGCACCTTTGTCAGTGGGACGTCGAAAGATGCATTGGGGGCAGCAACGCTGCCGCCTCGTGAAAACCGTATCCGGTGACCAGTTGCGGGGAGGCTACGGCGAAAGATAACCACAGCAGACGAGACGAGCGCATCGGCGAACTGAACATCGGATGGGTCAAATCGATGGACTTGCAGCAAGGTCACATGATTGGATAAATAGCGCCTGAGCGATTCCCCATAGTTCACGTCCATAAATTCTGAGGGGATCAGCCAAGCGGCGACTCCGTCCTCGGCCAGCCAGTTATGGGCAGCGAAGACGAAGTACGTATACAGTCCACTCAAGCGGCTGACGTTTCCCCTTGATATCTCGCACGCCAGAGCGTGAAATGCCGCCTTCTGGTCGCCCGTCAGGTGATGGTGCCGGACATACGGCGGATTCGTCAGCATCAAATTCGGCAGGTGGTCTTCCTCAGGGTACGGCAACGTCATGAAGTCGGCCTTGATTACCTTCAGGCCGGAGTCGCCCCATAGCCGTTGCGAAACGGCTGCATAGTACGGATCGCACTCCACCCCGACAGCGGACGCAATCCTGTCGTACGCAAAGTTGCGCAGCAGCGCCGAATAGAAGGCTCCCGTGCCGACAGCCGGCTCAAGGAAATGTATCCGATCTTGGTGGCAGAACCTGGTGACAGCCGCTGCGATGTCGTCCGCCAAGGCGGGCGGCGTGGCGAACTGTCCCATCTCGTTGCGCCGCTCGCGCGAACTGCGTTCGTCCAACTGAACCTGTTGCACAACACGTTCAGCCTCAAGCAGCGCGACATTACTTGGGTTGTAGGCAGAATCCATACTCAAAGTCCCAATTGGTCCATGTCTTTGATGCGGTGTTCCCAAATCCAGTCGATTCCTTCCATCGCCTCGTATCCCAGGTATCCTCCATCAAAATACCCGCAAAGGAACAACACGAATTCTGCGTCCTTTGTGTACCGTGCCCGGTGGATCTGTTGAAGCTTTGTCGCCTCTTCCTTTCGCCGTTTATTGACGTTCGTGTAGTCACCTGCCGACTTGCATTCCATCAAAATGGGAATGCGGTGAGGGCGCGGCTGTCGTGGTTGAATCACCACATCGATAGGAATATTGACCTTTTTTTCTAGACCGTTCTTGTCAACCTGAACGCCCGTCACGCCCATTCGCAGCCCGAATGTCCCTGGCGGCATGTCGGTAACCGGTTTCGATGACGGAAAGTTTTTCTGAGAATAGCCCTTCGCCGTCAAATAGGTGGAAACTTGCTTCAACTGGCGAGCCTCTTGGGCATTCCTGATGATCGGGTCCGACTGCGCTCCGCACATTCGGTCCGCAATTATGGTTGCTGCCCGGGAACGTTCCGCGGTCGTGGCTTTCTTCTTTGCCTTGACCCAGGGGAACATATCCGAGTCCAACAGCTTAGTAAGCGTACTGGCGATTTTCTGCAGGTTCACCTGAAGCTCGGCAGCTGACATCCGAGCCGGCAGCTTTCCCTGTTCCATGCACAGCACCGTACTCTTGTCCGCGTAGGCAAGCCCTACCAGACGGTCTCTGGCGAGTGGCGGACATGTGGCCATTCTCAGCATCGGGAGAATGCCAGGCTGTGCCTTCAGGATCTGGGGCGTTATTCGTTCGAGATCGTTCGTTTGCAGCAACCCGGTCTCCACGTCCTTCGCGATCTGAACTCTCTTGTCGCGATAGGTCAGTGGAGCGAACTTCATGAACCACGCATTATACAAATCTACCGACGCGGCCACGTCCGCTTTCCAAAGTTGGGTTTTGTCTGCGTTTATCGGCATGGTTTTCACGTAATTATGCCACGACTCTCTTTGGCGAGGCAAACAAAAGGCGAAACTAGAGGAAGCCGCCTGCATCTCGACGTCTCCCATGGTCCGCTCCGCGAAAGCAAAGATCTCCTTCAAGCTTCGATCTGTGATAATATATCCAAGGTTATGTAAGATATGCCTAAACATATCAAGCCGCTGAGGCACAGGGGTCTTCCCGCCGAGCTGCGCGACCATATGAAAGACGCGCGAGCGAAGCGAGGGTGGAGCCAACGGAATCTCGGAGCCGCCGTGGGGCTGCCGCAGCCGCATATCTCGGCCATTGAGTCCGGCGAGATCGTGCCGCGATTCGATACGCTGCTGGATATC
>CAZUCM010000274.1:0-4976 GCA_964619235.1 uncultured Terriglobales bacterium | reverse complement strand
CAGGCCAAGTCGATTGCGGCGAAGCAATAGGAGAATCATGAAGAAAGAAAAGAAACTGCACTCCCTGGCCACCCGCTACCGTGTGGACCACGGCGAAAAATTTCGCTTGAAAGACTTCGATCCCACGGAGACCGCGGGACTGGGCAAGGAATTTAAGGACGAAGCCGCCGCATTGTTGGAACACTCCACCATCCAGCTCGCCGAGCTGCAGGACAAGCTTTATGCGCAGGACCGCTGGGGGCTATTGCTGATTCTCCAGGGCATAGATGCCGCCGGCAAGGATGGCACCCTTAAACATGTGATGAGCGGAGTGAATCCGCAGGGCTGCGAGGTCCATTCTTTCAAGTCTCCCTCCGCCGAGGAACTTGCGCACGGCTTTCTCTGGCGCACCTCGCGCGTGCTGCCCGCGCGCGGCCATATTGGCATCTTCAACCGCTCTTACTATGAAGAGGTGCTGGTGGTGCGCGTGCATTCGGAGTTGCTGGCCGCACAGAAGTTGCCGCAGGCTTGCCTTGGCCCTGACATCTGGAAGGAAAGGTTTGAAGACATCTCGTCGTTCGAACGCTATGCCACACGCAATGGCATCGTCATTCGCAAGTTTTTTCTGAACCTGAGTAAAGCGGAACAGAAGCGCCGCTTCCTCGCCCGCCTGGATGCGCCGGAGAAAAACTGGAAATTCTCGGGCGCCGATATTCGCGAGCGCCGCTTCTGGGACCAGTATCAGTCCGCCTTCGAGGACATGATCCGCCATACCTCCAGCAAGCAGGCGCCGTGGATCGTCGTCCCGGCGGATAACAAATGGTTCACCCGGCTGGTGGTTTCCTCCGTGGTGATCCACGCGTTGAAGGAAATGAACCTGGCCTATCCCGAGGTAACTGCGGAACAAAAGCGTGCGCTCGCCGCCGCCCGTCGCGAATTGGAGGGCAAGACGAAGACAAAATGAAAGTGCCGGCCCTGAGCCTCGTGTTCTTCCTGGGAGCAGCCACCGCTTCGCCGGCGCAGGCCACCAAGCCCGCCCCACCGGCCCCCATCGAGGTGAAGATCGATTCGGATCGACTTGCCTGGTCCCGGCGGTCTGATTGTGGGAGCGGCGAAGTGACCTTTTCTTAGATTCTCGACAATTCTTGCCGCATATCCCCAGCCCGGCGCATCTCTTTATCCGGAGGGACCACGCTTATGTCCGCATTGCATGATGTGAGTCTGACTGCGCATACGGCCGAAAGGCCGCTCAGTGAGATTGTTCGCGAGCGGCGGGCGACCGCGCACTTTGATTCGACTCCTGTTCCCGGCGAAGACCTGGAAAGGATTTTAGAGGCTGGCCTGGCGGCGCCCAGTGGTTACAACCTGCAGCCGTGGCGATTTGTTGTGGTTCGGAATCCCGAGCAGCGCAAGAAGCTGCGGGAGGCCGCCATGGGACAGCCCAAGGTCGAGGAAGCGCCGGTCATTATTGTGGCCTGCGGCGATCCTCACGCCTGGAAAAACGGCGATCTGGAGTTGATGCTGAAAACCGCCAACCAGCGTGGCATGCCCGACTCCGGCAACGACGGAGCCCGTAAGTCGGTTAGCGGGTTGCTAAGTGGAAACGGTGGCGCCGCGGCCGGCATCGGTGGCGACGTCAATCTGTGGGTGAATCGCCACACCATGATCGCCTTTACCACCATGATGTGGATGGCCGAGGCCCTGGGTTACGATACCGCGCCCATGGAAGGCTTCTGGGAGGATAAAGTGCGCAATGTGGTGGGCATTCCCGAGCATGTGCGCGTAGTCGCCCTGCTGGCCATCGGCCACCGCCGCGGCCCCGATAAACTTTACGGCGGCCGTTTCGAGAAGTCGCACCTGCTGTTTGCAGAACGTTGGGGACAACCGATTCAGCTATGAAAGCTAACCGCCGGCAGTTTGCAGCTTACAGCCAAACCAGTGTGCAGCCTGCCTGTGGTGCCGGCCTCCGGGAGGTACCCTGGCAGCTGAGACAGTTGATGTGAACCAGCGGCATTTGCGGAGCGAGACGGACGCAGTGCTGACGTTTTTGGCTGCAAACTGTAAACTGTGAACTGTAAACCTTATGCTCCGTAAGACTGCCTTTCTGGTGCTTTGCTGTTTGGCGATGGTTGCTGCGGCTGTAGCGGTTCCGGCACCGCCGCCGGAGGGCGGTTTTTCCACCGCCGTCGCCGATCAAGTGCTGGGCTCTTTCCGTGATGCGCTGACCGCCCAGAATCGCGACCGTACTCTCGCCCTGTTTGACCGGGACCGCATGCCGGACTATGCCGGATTTGCCGATTCGGTGGGACTGCTTTTTCAGGATTACAACCAGAAGTACGAATCGCTTCGCGTGCGCTTTCACATTTTGCAGACCGACGACGATTCCGGCACCGCCATGGTGGACTTCACCCTGGAGGCGGATCCCGCGAGTCCCGCACAGATGCCGGTACGGCATAGCGCGCAGCTGCGTTTCAGTTTCGCCCGCGCCGGAAAAGAATGGAAGATTGTCGACGTGCAGCCGCGAGATTTCTTTACCGGCTTTTGAGCTCCCATGAAACGTGATTATCCGGACCGTCCGATCGTAGGCGTAGGGGCTGTGATCGTCGAGGATGGCCGCGTGCTCGTCGTGAAGCGGGCTACGCAACCCGCAATAGGACAATGGTCGATCCCCGGCGGGGTGGTGGAAGTCGGCGAAACCCTGCGTCAGGCCGTGGTCCGCGAAACTCAGGAAGAAACCGGATTGCTCGTCGAAGCCGGCGATATGATTGGGGTCTTCGACAATATCTTCCGTGACCCCGAAGGCTGCGCCCAATACCACTACGTGCTCGTGGACTTTCTCTGCCGCCGGCAAGGAGGGGAACTGCTCGCCGCCAGCGACGCCAGCGCCGCGCGCTGGGTTTCCGCCGAAGAGCTTGAGGCTTTGCAGCTGGTGCAAAATACGGAAAATGTAATCCGCAAAGCCTTGCACTGCATTGAGACAATTTAAATCGTGCGGCTTTCCTGACGGGGGGCGGGAGACGGAGGACCGGGAACGGCGCTTCGGTCAAACGTTAAACGGCCCGCCTGCCTCCGTCTTAGGCATTAGCGGGCCGTCGGTAGTCTGTTGGGATTGGCTGTGGCGGTCACTCTATCGGAAACCGTGGTGGTCCCGGTGAGGCATCGCCGAACTCCCAAAAAACACCCGGAAGTTGCGAGCTAGAGCGAAACGCCCTAAGCCTCAGCCACCTCACCATTAGGTCTGTAACTATCACTTTCGCTATTCGTCACTGGACCACCTCCTTTCCGGTGTACCGTCAAAGTACCTCAACTCTCGTTACATGTCAATTACCCGTAAGGTCCAAAAGATTACTATTGTGTAAATATTTCAAGAAAAGTTTTTGGTCTTCGGCCGGTGCTCTTCGGCCACAGGGACGAGCCATCTTCTTCCTTCCCAGGCGATGACATTTGTCGGACTGTTTGCCCGTAAAAATGCCACGACAGGCGGCAGGCTAAATGGAATGAATCATCTGTCGTTCGTTCTCACGTGAAACGCGGAACGCGTTCCGCCCGCAGGCTGGCGATGCTCTGCCGGCTACCCCTTCCACTGGTACGCATCGGTCTGCGGCAGTCCGATATGGGCCAGCACCCGGCTGGCATATTGCCTGGCCATCTCTTCCAGCGTTGCAGGATGGTTATAAAAGGTTGGAATCAAGGGATAGATGCAGGCGCCGGCGTCGGCCGCGCGGTACATATTGCGCAGGTGAATCTTATTCAATGGCGTTTCGCGTACGCAGAGCACCAGCGGGCGGCGCTCCTTGAGACACACGTCCGCTGCCCGTTCGATCAAAGCCTGCGCCATACCCTGGGCAATCCGCGCCAGCGTGCCCATACTGCAGGGAAGCACGATCATGGCATCGCTCGGATAAGATCCGCTGGCTACGTTGGCGCCGATATCCGTATTGCTTTGCTGTTGAATTTTCGACGACTCCGCCGCCAATAACTGGCGGACCAGGTTATTGCGCCCGCTGATGCCAAGCTCTTCCGCCATCACCCGCAAAGCGTTGTCGGAGGCAACGAAGTTCACGGTGGTGACCCGCGGCTCACCTTCGAGCATCAGCAGCAACTCCCGCAAAAACACCGCGCCGCTTGCCCCCGTGGTGGCCACAGTCAGGTTATGAGGTTCTGCCGGCATCGTGGTTGCCTCCCTTCGGCCGTTGCTGGGAGATTATCATGCCAACGGAATCTCGCGCAGAGGCGCAGAGACGCAGAGGAAATTAAGCCAGACTCAGGGAGCCGCGGATCAACACCGATCCAAGCCGGAATAGGTTCGTTGATCTGCGTTGATCGGCGTTCATCTGCGGCTGGTGATTTTGCTTTTCCCCTCCGCGCCTCTGCGCCGGGTTTTCCTGGCACGGTGGTAAAGTGAGATTGTGAACGCCGAACGACTTCGCAAACTATTTGCCGATGTGCGCGCTAAGAAGATTACGCCCGATGAGGCGGTGGGGCGCCTGCGACATTTGCCCTTTGAAGATCTGGGCTTTGCCAAGGTGGATCATCACCGGGCCCTGCGTGCCGGAATGCCGGAAGTGATCTTTGGCAAGGGCAAGTCTCCGCGGCAGGTGGCTGCCATCTTCGGCCGGTTGGCCGAGCATGGCGGCAACGTGCTGGCTACGCGGGCTACGGAAGAGCAAGCCGCGGCGGTGCGGGCGGTGGTGCCCAAGGCCGAATTTCGCGAGCTGGCGCGCGCCATCGTGCTGAGGCAGGAGCGCAAGAAGTACGGCAAGGGCAAGATCGTGGTAATTTCGGCGGGGACCAGCGACATTCCGGTGGCCGAAGAGGCCGTGGTCACGGCCGAACTCATGGGCAACGATGTACAGCATCTCTACGACGTCGGCGTGGCCGGTATCCATCGCTTGCTGGCCAACCGTTCGGTGCTGGCGGATGCGCGCGTAGTGGTGGTCTGCGCGGGCATGGAAGGCGCTCTGCCCAGTGTGGTGGGCGGATTGGTGGGCGTACCG
>CAZUCM010000273.1:0-4981 GCA_964619235.1 uncultured Terriglobales bacterium | reverse complement strand
GCCGCCGAGGCCGGCCCCGCCGGGGTCGAAGAAAACCTGCAGGTTCGTCCGCCGGTGGTCACTATCATGGGCCACGTCGATCACGGCAAAACCACGCTGCTCGATAACATTCGACATACCGATGTGGCGGGCGGAGAAGCCGGTGGCATTACCCAGCATATCGGCGCCTATGAGGTGCGGATTGGGGATCCCAACTCGCCGGCCTATGGCCGCGAAATCGTTTTTCTCGACACTCCCGGTCACGAGGCGTTCACCCGCATGCGTTCCCGCGGCGCCAAAGTTACCGATATCGTGGTGCTGGTTGTGGCCGCCGATGACGGCGTGATGCCCCAGACCTTGGAAGCCATTGATCATGCCAAGGCCGCCAACGTGCCGCTGATCGTGGCGGTGAACAAGATTGACAAGCCTGACGCCATGCCCGATCGGGTAAAAAAGCAACTGGCCGACCGCGGCCTGATGCCGGAAGCCTGGGGCGGCAGCACGGTCTTCGTGGACGTGTCTGCCAAGCAGAAAACCAATCTGAACCTGCTGATGGAAATGATCTGCCTGGTGGCCGATCTGCAGGAGATCAAGGCCAACCCGGAGCGCCCCGCCACCGGCGTGGTGCTGGAAGCCAAACTGGATCGCGGCCGCGGGCCGGTGGCTACCGTGCTGGTTCAGAACGGCACCTTGCGCAACAGCGATTATTTCGTGGTGGGCAACGTCTTTGGCCGCGTGCGCGCTATGTTTAACGATCGTGGCGGGCAGCTTGATGAGGCCGGTCCGTCCACCCCGGTCGAGATTCTCGGACTGGAAGGCCTGCCCCAGGCCGGCGATCAGTTTGTGGTAGCTGCCGATCGCGACAAGGCCCGAGGCGTCGCCGAATACCGCGAGCAGAAGGCCCGCGAAGCCACGCTGGCCAAGAGTTCACGCGTTTCCCTGGAAGGCCTGGCCGATCAACTTAAGAAGGACGGCGCCAAGGAGCTGAATATCATCCTGAAGGGTGATGTCCAGGGTTCGGTGGAAGTGTTGGGCGATCTGCTTGGCAAAATGGCTACCGAGAAGGTCAAGATCAGAATTCTGCACAGCGGGGTAGGCGCCATCACCGAGACCGATGTCCTGCTGGCCTCCGCCTCCAACGCGATCATTATCGGCTTTAACGTCCGTCCGGAGCGCAAGGCGCAGGAACTGGCGGATCAGGAGAAGGTCGATATTCGCCTGCATTCGATTATTTACGAGCTGCAGGATGAGATGAAGCGCGCCATGCATGGCATGCTGGAGCCGGTGTTCAAGGAGTCCTATCTGGGCCGGGCGGAAGTGCGCGACACGTTCCGCATTCCCAAAGTGGGTATGGTGGCCGGCTGCTATGTGCAGGATGGCATCCTGAAACGGGACAGCGACGTGCGCCTGTTGCGCGACAACGTTGTCGTATACAAAGGGAAAATCGGGTCGATCCGCCGCTTCAAAGAAGACGTTGGAGAAGTTCGCAACGGAATGGAATGCGGCATCGGCATCGCCGGCTATGGCGATATCAAGGTGGGCGACGTAATCGAAGCCTTCCATACCGAGCGCGTCAATGTAGAAGCGACCGCGTAGGAACAGGTTTCACGGTTTCAAAGTGTTGCATGCCGGCGATAGCGAGTGCCTATGCACTTTGGAGCTTGGCAATCAGGATGCGTAAGAGCGGGATTCCGGCCGGAATCATAGACCGGGAACTTTGACACCTTGGAACCTTGAAACTTTGAAACCTTGAAACTTTGCCGCTGTGATTGCCTTTCTCACCCTTGAGGTTCGCATTGAAGGCGCGCAATCGCTCAAGGACAAGCGTCATGTGATGCGCAGCTTGAAAGACCGGCTGCGTGCCGGATTTAACGTGGCGGTCTCCGAGATTGAGCATACCGATCTCTGGCAGCGGGCCACGCTGGGCGTTGTCAGCATCTCAGACTCGCGCGATTATCTGGACGGCCTCATGTCCAAAGTGGAGCGGGCGGCGACGCGCATCTGCAATAATCAAGGCGGCGAAATTGTGGACGCATTTGTTGAATTCTTTTAGGAGCAAAGCACTTAGCAGGTTTCAAAGCTTCCAGGTTGTTGGCTTTTGGGATTTCAGGTTGTCCTCTGAAGTTTTTGAAAGGGCCAAACGCTCTTGCAAGCGGGCGAAACTTTCATGACCGGCAAGTCTTCCGGAACATTGAAACCTTGAAACTTTTGAATTCTTGAAACCCGGGTTTTCACCATGGAACATCCAGGAGCAAAACATCATCGGGAGCGTATGGGGTCCTCCATACGTGAGGAGATCAGCGCCATCATCGAGGGGGAGCTGGGTGATCCGCGCATTGGACTGGTCGGTGTCAGCGAGGTGCAAATGGCGCCCGACGGCCGTTCGGCGCGCGTGTACATAAACGTCGATGGCGACGACGAAGAGGCGGAGCGCAGCCTGCAAGGGCTTAATAACGCCCGCGCTTACATCCGCCGCGAGTTGACCGGGCGCCTGCAGGTGAGATTGGCGCCGGAATTGTTCTTTACGCTGGATCGTTCGGATCAATACGGCTCCCGTATTGATCAGTTACTGGATCGTGTCAAGAAAAGAAATCGATAATTTGCATTCAAAAAACAGTGAATAGATTTGATTGGCGGCTGGGATGGACACTGGTAACGTAATCGGTTCCGTCAAAGCCGAGTCATCGCCTCCCCCGCGGCCGGCACCCAGGCGGAATCGTGGATACAGGCTATGTTGCGAGAAGTGCTCAATCAAATCGAGCGCCGCGGCCGTTTCGTATTAACCTCGCATAGCCGGCCCGACGGCGATGCAATCGGTTCGGTGCTGGCTTGCGGCGCCGTGCTGCGGCAGATGGGGAAACACGCGGAAGTGGTGATGCGCGACCCCGTTCCCGGCATATACCGCGCCTTGCCTTTCGCCAGTGCCGTCATCCAGGCGCCCTTCGCTCCCGACGATTGCGATGCCGCCATCATTTTGGAATGCGACAGTTTGCAGCGGACGGCGTTATCCGGACTGGATGGCCGGTTCCTGATCAACATCGATCATCACTTCAGCGGGCGCCCGTTCGCCGACGTCAATTGGATTGATCCCAGTGCCTGCTCCACGGCCGAATTGATTTTTCGCCTGACGCGCGAAGCCGGAGTGCGGATTTCAGCGGACATTGCCACCTGTTTATACACCGCGGTGGTCACAGATACGGGCGCTTTCGGCTATGCGGGCACAAACGCCACTACGTTTGCCCTGGCGCGTGAGTTGGTGCTGGCCGGAGCTGACCCGGTACGAGTGGCGCAGGAAGTGTATTTTTCCAATTCAACGGCCAAGATGCGGTTGCTGGGAGCTGCGCTCTCGAGATTGCATCATGAGGGATCGTTGGCGTGGATGTATGTGACGCGCGACGACATGGAGCGCTGCGGCGCCATCGACGAGGATTGCGAGGGACTGGCGAATTGGGCGCTGGCGATTGCCGGGGTCGAGGTTTCCGTCTTTTTCCGGGAACTGGCCGACCGGCGGCGCTGGCGGGCCAGTTTGCGAAGTAAGGGCGCAATGAATGTTGCTGAAATCGCCGAACGATTTGGGGGCGGTGGCCACATCTGCGCCAGTGGATGCTCCGTGCCCGGGCCGCTCTCCGTAGCCTCCGAACGCATCCTGGCCCAACTCCGCATCGGCAATGCACGATTTCTGATGTAATGCCGGGTTACAGGCTCCCACGAATGCTCCCCGCGGGGCCCGCAGGTCTGTCGTTTTACACAGTAAACATTGAGTCGAAATCAGATTGACAAGCGGCGGGCTTAACGCCAGAATGAGCCAGCTGTCGGTCCGCGGGGAAGCTGTGTCTCGTGCGGGTGTCTCTATGCAGGAGCGGACTTGGCGGCTGATCATTTCCATTGCGCATACATAATCTTGTTATTCCATTCACGCGAGCTGTCGCTGAACGCTGCGAAGTTCCGGGGGCTTGTATCCCCTGCCGCCAGCGTCGAGAAAGGGTACGTATGAACGGGCATCGGCTGGTACAACGGCTGTCACGGAGATTGGCGTCCTTTACCGGAATTGCATCACTATTGCTTCTGGTTTTGTTCACGGCTGCCTCGGCTTTCTCACAGACGAACCCGTGCGCAATCGGCAGCGATCTTAGCGGCTGCGGCGACACGCGCTGGCCGGGCCTGAATCCGGTGGTGACGGAACCGTCGTTCCCGGCGCTTTGCACGACTGTGGTTGGCACCAGCGGCGAACCGGCGGGAAAGCTGTATGCTCTGCAGTCCGCCACCAGCCTGAAAGAGACCGCACTCGACACCACGCGCCTTCAGGCTGCCATTAATGCATGTAAGCCGGCCCAAGGCGCCCCGGCGGTTGGTCTGGAACTGGCGCTGAACCCCGGCAACAGCGCCGACAACGCGTTTCTGAGCGGGCCGATCACGTTGCAGCCGGGCGTCACCCTGATCGTGGATGCCGACATTACCCTGTTCGGTTCCACCACGGCTACTTACAGCAATGGAGATTTTATTTCGGTCGCTTCGAATCATGGCAGCACGCTCACCCAGTACAGCGGCGGCGCCATGGGCTATTTGGGGCATCATGGGCTACGGAATCATTGACGGACAAGGCAGCCACTGGGGCTATGTCGGCACCAGCGGGAAGGGACCCCGCATGATTCAGCTGGCCTCCAATACCTCCAATTCCAGCGATTATTTCACTCTCTATAAAATTACCCTGCGGAATGCCGGGGTATATCACGTCTATGGCGCCGGGAATAACATGCTGGCGTACGACGTGAAAATCAGCACCCCTGCCGATACCTCCAACACCGACGGCTTCGATCCCACCGGCGCCAACATTACGCTCGTCAATTCCTTTATCAGTGATGGTGACGATCATGTGGCCATCAAGGCGGGCAGCCAGGGTCATGTCTCCAATGTCACAGCCTTCCACAATCATTTGTATGCCGGACACGGCTTTTCGGTGGGCAGCGAAACCAGCTCCGGCCTGGAGAATATGCTGGTAACC
>CAZUCM010000272.1:0-4986 GCA_964619235.1 uncultured Terriglobales bacterium | reverse complement strand
CTTCTGCGCCGCAAACCGCGACACGATGCCGATCACCGGCAGTGTCAAATCGGCGCCAGCAACGCCGAACGCCTCCAGCAGGTCCTGTTTGGCCTCGCGCTTGCCGCTGAGATCATTCGCCGAATAGGGCGCAGCAATGAACTTATCGGCTTCCGGGCTCCATTCCGCGTAATCCACGCCATTCAAAATGCCGGCCACGGTGGCCGCACGGGCCTTCAAAACCCCTTCCAGTCCAAAGCCGTATTCCGCCGTCTGGATCTCCTGGCTGTATTTGTGGCTGACCGTGGTGACGAAATCGGAAAAGACCAGAGCTCCCTTGAGAAAGTTCGCTTTCCCGAAAAACTCGAGCTTAAAGATGGTGAACAAATCCCACGGCAACTGCAGCAGCGGAATCACCTCGGGCGGAAACAGTCCCTGGTATCCCATGTTGTGGATGGTGAACACCACGGGCACGCGGGCATACACGGGATCTTCGGCATACACCGAGCGTAACAAAATGGGCACCATGGCGGATTGCCAGTCATGACAGTGGAATACGTCCGGCACGCCCAGGATCTTGGAAGCCTCCAAAACCGCGCGGGAGTACAGGGAAAAGCGCTCGGCATTGTCGGGATAGTCGCCCAGGCGGGTTCCGTAGAGAGCATCGCGGTCAAAGTAATCCGGATATTCGATAAAGTAAAACTGCACGCCCGCGTGCTTCCCGCCATCCAGTACCGAACAAAAGCGGTAGCTGTCGTCAAATGGCGTGGTCACGCTGGCCAGCACCACCTTGCTCTGGGTCAGCTTTGTTTGCTTGTATTTGGGGAGGTACACCGTCACCGAATGACCCAATGCCACCAGCGCGGGAGGCAGCGCGCCAACCACATCGGCCAATCCGCCAGTCTTGGAAAAGGGCACACACTCCGAAGCCGCGAAAGTGATGTTCATCGGTCAACCTCCAGCACCGCCCAAACCCGCAAGTCTATATGGCCTTCGGAAGGCAGGTCAATGTTGGCAACCTGCACGCACCGGAATGCGGCCAGGATGCCCGCGTTCCCAGGGTAGTTTAGAATCCCTTCATGGCAACTGCCCGTCCTGCGCAAAAGCGACCTAAACTCGGCCAGAACTTCCTGGTAGATACCGGCGCCGCGGCGCGCATCGTGGAGGCACTGGGCAATGTGTCCTCCAAAGTCGTGATCGAGATCGGTCCCGGCCGAGGGGTATTGACCGAACCCCTGTCCCGTCGTGCCGGACATCTGATCGCCATCGAACTCGATCGCGTCATGGCGGCACAACTGCGTATGCAGTATGCACGCCACGAAACCGTCGAGATCATCGAGGCCGACGTGCTGAAGGTACAGTTCGATACAATTCTCGGCCCCCGTCCCGGGATGCTGACCGGAATCGCCAGCCCCCGGATTGAAGCGGCCCGCGTGGTCGGCAACATTCCGTACTACATCACCAGTGACCTCCTTCTGCACCTGTTCGACTACCACACATGGTTTGACTCGCTGGTCATCATGACGCAATTGGAGGTTGCCGACCGCGTCGCCGCCACTCCCGGTACGCGCGACTATGGCCTGCTCTCCGCCACTGCGCAGCTCTACGCGCATGTCGAGAAGCTTTTTACGCTGCCCCCGGGCGCCTTTGCGCCCGCCCCGAAGGTGCACTCCGCCGTTTTGCGCTTTACCATGCAGCCCCGCTGGGAACAGCTCCGCATCGAGCCCGCGCCCTTCATCGAGTTTCTGAAACTTTGTTTTGGACAGAAGCGCAAGACCTTGGCGAACAACCTGCGCACAAAATACGACCAGAAAACCGTACTGGCCGCCCTGGCCGCGGCAAAAGTGGAACCATCGGCACGCGCCGAGGCTATAACGCTGGAAAAGAGTGCTGCGGTGTTCCGCGCATTCAGTAATCAGTAATCAGTACCAGGTAAAAAGCAGGCAGGCAATTCGCGGAGTCTGGCAAACCACAGCTTTCATTTGAGAGCGTACAGTTGGAGCTGAAATCACCTCGCCGGCCGCAGGTTCGGCTTAATCCCCGGCACTTATCCCTTACCTCAAAATCCTTTTTTTTCAATCAACCGTGCCATCAGCAAAACGCCGTCGCGGTCGTCGTGAAGTTTGATGGGAAACACCAGCACGTTCCAATTCCAGTACGGACTTTTCCGCGGCAGGTGATCGGCGCCGCGAAACTTGCGGTCGATATAGGTTTCGCGCGTATCCGCAACGGTACGGACAATCTCGCGCCATTCCTCGCCGATTTCCGGAAAGGTGTCGAAGAGATTGCGGCCATTGAACCATAGCCGCTTGTGATCGACGAGCGCGGAAAAATAAGCGTTCACGAACTGCCAGTTGCCTTCGGCGTCCATGATTTCGACCGCCAAGTCTTCGCCGATCGCCATGCCGATGCGGGAATAGTAAAACTCACGCGCGTCCACCACCACCGGCTTGCCTCGCTTTTTGGCTTCAAAGCGGCGAAGTGCGGCCAGCAAATCTTCCACCGAGCTGTGTCCCTTGAGCAAATGCATGTCGGCTACACCGCCGAATTTCCGCTCCAGGATGGCGGACAGGATGATAATGGGTACGTTCGGATGCTTCCGCCGCAGCCGCTCCGCGACTTCGGTGCCGAATTTTCCGGCGCCCAGGTGGTAGTCGAGCACGGCGATATCGATGTCATCGATTTTGGTGACGGCGTCTTCCACCGAGACCGAGGTGACAACGTCATAGCCCTTCTGCCGCAGAATGGTCGAACGCAGCAAAAGATTCTCCTCCCGGTCATCGAGGAGCAGTACGCGAATGGCCACGGATTCCGGTACGCGCTCTGAGCTCATCTTAAGTTTCAGGCCGCCAATTGCGTTTGCAGGCCCCAGCAATCCGGCAGCTCTCCGCTACTCTGTGCCTTCGATTCTTGCCTTTTCCACGGCCGCCACCGCCGTTCGCACCGCCTTCGCCAGTTCTGGAAGACGATTGTACACGGCAGTGCAACGAAGCCACTGCTTATTCTCAATGGCCGGGGAGCCGCTAATGACCTTCCCGGGAGCGATGTCGTCGGCCGTCCCGCTCTGCGCCGTGACGATTACCCCATCACTCAGCTTGCAATGACCGGCAATGCCCACCTGACCGGCCAGAATCACGTTCTTGCCCAGAACGCTCGATCCCGCCAGACCCGTCTGCGCGCAAATCAGCGTATTTTCCCCGATCTCACAACCGTGGCCGACCTGAACCAGATTGTCGATCTTGGCGCCGCGCGAGATCCGAGTTTCTCCGACGCTGGCGCGATCGACACAGGCGTTGGCTTGAATTTCAACATCATCCTCCACCACCACCGGACCGGATTGCACAATCTTTCGCCAGGCGCCGGCATCGTCTTTGGCAAAGCCAAATCCGTCGCCGCCAACGATCACCCCGTTCTGCAACGTAACGTTGTCTCCCAGCCGGCAGTACTCGCGCACCACGGAATGGGCGTGCGCAAAGAACTTATGTCCAATATGGACGCCCCGATAAATAACCACATGCGGCAGGATCACCGCATCGTCTCCTATTTCGACGCCCGCATCGATGCTTACGTAAGCACCGATATGGGCATTTCTGCCGATTTTGGCCGTGGAATCCACGGCCGCCGAGGGATGCACTCCCGGTGCGTACACTGGAGGCTGATAAAACAGGTCGATGGCCCGCGCAAAGGTCAGGTATGGATTATCGCAACGCAGCGTAGGCACGCCAATCTCGCCGAAATTACGGCCGACGATGACGGCTGCGGCGCGGGTGGTTTTGGCTGCCGCCGTATATTTCGGGTTGGATACAAAGGTAATCTGACTGGGACCAGCCTCTTCAATGCCGGCCACTCCGGTTATCTCCACCCCGCCGGCATCCTTACCAGTTAACGTGGCGCCGAGAGTTGACGCAATCTGTGCCAGATTCATAAAAACAGTTTACAGGGTACAGTTTGCAGTTTACAGCCGGAGCGGACTCGCCCAGCAAGGATGCAAGGCGTTTGCTATCAACTTCTAATGGCTAACTATTTCGCGTGATCGAAGGAATCGCCGCTGTCCGGCTGCAAACTCGAAACTCAAAACTTTACGCTGGATGTCCTTCGCCGAACATCTCCCCCTGCCGTTCGTCGGCGGCGGCGGGCTTGCGCTTGCGCGGCTGGGCGCCGATTACAGCCAGCACCTTCAATTCGAGGAGCGCCGCGCGGGGAACAAATACACGTTGCGTATTCGAGCGCGTATCGGGAGGACTAACCAGGTATCCCGCCGGGCTGGCCTGAGCCAGGTCGTTGGCCATCATACCTTCCATAACCTCGTTATCGCGGAAGCGCAAGCGCACCCAAAGTCCTTCCGCCCGTGGACGGGTGGTAAAGGTCTTGCGCGCCGGAACCACCGATTCTCCGAAGTCGCGCACAAAATAAACTGCCTTAATCTCCGCCAGGTCGACCAGCATTACATTACCTGCCGTGTTCAGCAGCTCCAGCTTGTCGTCAAAGATAAAGTTTGAACCGACATAGCCGGGGAGGGAGTCGCGATTTAACTTTCGAACGATTACTTTTTTGTGCGTAGATGGCATAAGTTCAACTGGCCACGACTCGACTGTAAGTCTTGAACAGTTTACAGCTTACAGCTAACAGTTTTCATTCAAGGCTGCTTTGCAAGGTGCGGGAATCCGCATTCTGCCAGCGGCTTTTTGGCTGCAAACTGCAAACTGTAACCTGCAAACTTGATGTGATTCTCGCACGATTTCCACAAACATCTTGCCTTTTCAGCAACATGGTGTAGCCAAACGATAAACCTTTGTGTTAATGTGCCATTGTTTGCCACGGTAGCTCCGTTTTTGCTAAGTCTCGTAAACGGAGTGACTTACCAATGGGTAGCGAACCCCAAGGCCCCGGCGCCGAGATGGTCAGTTAGCCAAGTAAGTGCCATATTTTCATCTAGTTGGGGGCAAAAGAGCAAGTCAAGGCATGGCCGATTACATTTACACTATGGAAACCCGGCTGACGCCGGAG
>CAZUCM010000271.1:1025-4986 GCA_964619235.1 uncultured Terriglobales bacterium | reverse complement strand
ATCTCGAGCACGTTATACGTCGAATCGGTCGAGGTGGACGCCAGGGAAATTGCCGGTGTCCCGATATTGCCTCCCACCTGCACCTTTGCGCCCCCACGGGCAAGAACCTGGGCGGTAAGCGCCGTCGTGGTGGTTTTGCCGTTGGAACCGGTGATCGCCACCACCCTGCCCCGCAAAAAACGCGCCGCCAGTTCGATTTCCCCGATTACCGGAATTCCGCGTTCGCACGCCTGCTTCAGCTGCGGCACATTCACCGGGACACCGGGGCTGACTACGATCAAATCCGCTTCCCGGAAGGTACGCTCGCCGTGACGTCCGGTTTCGACGACGATCCCGCGGTCAAGCAGCGCCGGAATTTCGGTGGCAAGTTCTTCCTCGCTCTTGGTATCGGATACGGTGACCTGGGCTCCTAACTCCTTCAGGAACAATGCTGAAGCTACGCCGGAGCGCCCCAACCCAACCACCAAGATCCGTTTGCCTTTCATCGCCCAAGGATCAGTCATGACACTGCCATTGTGTCACGAAGCATGCCCCCGGTTCATGGTAAAGAATGGGGAGTTTGGCGAAGCGTATAAATCTTTTTGGTTCCCCCGCAGGCGTCCGCAACCGGGCCTGGAAGGGAAATGCGGCGTACAACTTCTGCCACCGTGCTTGGAAAGGAATTCGCCGCGCTTTATTCGCCGGGGTCGAAACGATAGCCGACCCAAGGTTCGGTGACGATATAGCGCAGGGAGCCGTCTTCCGGCTCCAGTTTTTTTCTCAGGTGATTCACAAATACCCGCAGGTGATCGGGTTGGGCGGAAGGAGAATCTGCCCATACCGCCGCCAGCAGCTTCCTGTGGGTTAAGACTTTATTCGGGTTTTTCGCCCAATACACCAGAAGCTCGAATTCCTTGGGACTGAGGTGCGCTTCGCGCCCGCGAACCGTAACTCCGCGAGTGTCCAGATTAATGCAGAAATGTCCGACCTCTATCGCCGTGGCCGATTGCGCATCAGCCGGCGTGCAAGCCCGGCGCAATAAAGCGCGCACCCGCGCCACTAGTTCATTGGAGCCAAACGGCTTGGTAACGTAGTCGTCGGCGCCGGCGTCCAGCGCCTCGACCTTTACCTTCTCCTGCTCCCGGACCGATAGCACAATGATGGGAACCATGGAGTTCTTGCGCACTCGCCGGCACAACTCCAGCCCTTCCATATTGGGCATGGCCAGGTCGGTGATGACCAGATCCGGCGTCCACTCGCGCATGATTTCCAGCGCTTCGTCCCCGTCCGATGCGGTGTGGATCGCGTATCCCTGGCCGGAAAGCATAGTCCGCAGCACCCGCGTAATCTGCGGTTCATCGTCGACTACCAGAATTCGCCGTTGCTCGGAGACTGCCTCAGGCGTTTCCGGTCGCGGTTCGGAGTTCTCGGTCATGAGACCATATTCTCATCCAAACCTGCACCCGCTGTCGAATCGGTTCACCGCCCGCGGCGGCAGCCCGGCTCGAAAAAATCACAAAACTGTGGTGCTTCAGAATGGCGAACGTGAAAGCACCGCTCCCGCCAGGCGAGACCGGTGCTTCCACCTGCCCGAAACATCGTCACGTTCTTCGCGAACAACCCAGCCTAGTTGGCTGCAATGATGGAGCCAGAATTCGCTTTCTGGCGGCTGAGAATTTTTGCCTCCGTGGAGGAATAGAAGACCATCGAAACCGAGGTCGATCGGGCGCCGCTCAGGACATAAGTGCCGCCATACCGATGAAACACCAACACCGGCTTGCCTTGGGCGGACTTGCCGAAAGCCCCACCCAGGACTACCGCAACGTTCCGGCCGTCCAGGCTGCGGACCACTCGCGCCACGTCGGGACTGTTGTGGTTCAAGCGGGTAACCGTATAGACGCCGGCGGGCATCACCTTATGCCCGGCCACAAAGCTGAATGGAATATTGGCCTTGATGCCATCCACATTCTGGGCTTGTAAACTCAATCCCATTCCAAGAATCAGAACCGCCACACACGTCAGCAAGATATTGTGCTTTCTCATAACTTTCCTCCGTACCTGCCGTGTTTCGCCAAAATTTAGGGATGATTCCAGCGGCCGCGGCGCCAGGCGCTCTACGGCCTAATATCGACTATCGGCAGAAATAGGGTGGAACTATAGGAGAAACACCCGCCATCCGGGGTTACGAACGTCATGGGAAAGACGGCAAATCAGCTTGCTTGCGGCCGGTTAGCGCAGCTTCAGCGTGGTCAGCGCGAACAAGGCAAATACTAATGATGCGATCCAGAAACGAACGATGACCTTGGATTCCGACCAGCCCAGCAGTTCGAAATGATGGTGTATGGGAGCCATCTTAAAGATGCGCTTCTTGCGCAATTTGTAGGAGCCCACCTGCAGGATCACCGAAAACGCTTCGATGACGAAGACCCCGCCGATAAACGGCAATAACAGCTCCTGCTTGATGATGACGGCCACAGTGCCGATGGCGCCGCCCAAGGCCAGCGATCCCACGTCGCCCATAAACACTTCCGCCGGATGCGCGTTATACCACAGAAAGCCGATGCTGGCCCCCACCATGGCGCCGCAGAAAACGGCCAGCTCGCCCACTTGCGGCATGCGTTGCAGTTCCAGGTAATCGGCAAATACGGAGTGGCCGCTCACGTAGGTAAGAACGGTAAGCGCCCCGGCGGCAATAATGGTACATCCGATCGCCAGCCCATCCAGACCGTCGGTCAGGTTGACCGCATTGCTGGAAAAAGCGATCACCAGCGCCACAAAGCATAGAAACGGCAGAAACGCGATCGGCCACAAATACGGGTTGTGCATGAGACCGCGAAAAACCAGGTCGGGATGCAATCGCTTCATGAAAGGAACAATCAGCCGGGTCGAATACTCTCCGCTCGCCTGCATCAACAGTAGAGCCACCCCCACCACCATCCCCACCAGCAGTTGCAACCCCAGCTTGGTGCGTCCGGTAAGACCCAGGTTGCGGCGATGCACCACCTTCAAATAGTCGTCGGCAAATCCGATGGCCGCATATGCCACCGTGGACAACAACGCGATCCAGACAAACTTGTTGCTCAGGTCCGCCCACAACAACGTCGGCACAACGATGGTGATGGCAATCAGCACACCGCCCATGGTCGGAGTACCCGCTTTCTTCTGGTGCGCTTTGGGACCTTCCTCGCGGATGAACTGGCGAATCTGGAACTCCCGCAACTGCCGTACTACGACGGGACCGACAATCAGGCCGGCAAATAACGCCGTCAGGCTGGCAAACGCCGTTCGGAACGTCAGGTACCGGAAAATGTTGAAGGGACGAAAATAATGATAGAGCTGGACGTATAGCAGCCAGTAGAGCATAGCTCTAGTTTACATTTGCGAGTTGCCAGTGGCGAGTAATGAGAACAGCACCTTGCCGGAGTCCTTGGTTTTTGGTCCTTGGCCGGCAGGCGAGTGAAAAAGCATGGGGTACCGTTGTTATGGGTCATGCCCCTATGGCTTGCCGCCTGGAGTTTGTGGCTTGAGGCTACTGCCCCGCCAGTGTTCCAACGCCTTCTCCAGATGAACGCCGCGAGAGGCTTTGAGCAAAACCAGGTCTCCGGGCCGGACTTCCCTGGCCAGCCAATCGCCCGCCGCCTCCGGAGATTCGACGAATTCCGCCGTGATATGGCGCCCCGGCTGATCTCTGCGCCGCGCCTCCTCCACCATAAACTTCGCCAGTCCGCGCACCCCGACCAGGCGGTCTATGCCGCGCTCGGCCAGGTGCTGGCCACAACGCCGGTGCAAATCTTCTCCGGCGTGGCCCAATTCCAGCATTTCACCGGCAACTACAATGCGCCGGCCGCCCGCCGTCGGCCGCACCGCCGCCAGTGCGTCCACCATGGAATCGAGCGCTTTCGGATTGGAATTGTAGCAATCATTGATGACGGTGGCGCCGGCGATTTCGATGACTTGTCCCCGCTTGTCCACCGCGCTCAGC
>CAZUCM010000271.1:0-1015 GCA_964619235.1 uncultured Terriglobales bacterium | reverse complement strand
ACGATCGCCGCCGTCGCCGGCTGAATCATAAAAAGGTTGGCCACTGCCACCGCGGCCAATGCGTTGTACACGTTGTGGCGGCCCAGCAGGGGTATGGTGGCGGGATAATGATTGCCGTCATCCACGATATTGAACTGCGATCCCAACAGGCCACGTTCCTCGACACACTCGGCGCGAACATCGGCGGGATTGTGCAATCCGTAGGTAACCACCCGCCCCGGAAAATCGCGGCCAAATTGCGAAACGTATTCGTCATCGGCGTTCAGGACGGCGGTGGCATTGGACGCCAGGGTATCAATCAGCTCCCGCTTGGCATGGGCAATCTCGGCCAGCGAGCGAAAAAAACCCAGGTGCACCGGCGCCACATTCGTGACCACGCCCACATTGGGTGCTGCCAGCCGCGACAGCATGGCAATTTCCCCGACATGGGACATGCCCAGTTCCATCACCGCAATTTCATGTTCGGGCTGCAGCCGCAGCAGCTGTAGCGGCAGGCCGAAGTGATTATTGAAATTGCCTTCCGTCTTCAACACGCGATAGCGAGTGGCCAGCACCTGGGCAATGATCTCCTTGGTGGTCGTCTTTCCGGCTGAACCGGTCACTGCAACCAGCGGCTTGCCCCAAAGACGGCGCACGCCCGCGCCCAGTGCCTGCAAAGCCGCCAGCGGATCCTCGACCACCAGCAGACACTCCCGTTCGCCATAGCGATGGGCCTGGCCGGCCCCCACCACCGCGGCAACCGCGCCCTGCTGCAACGCGTTCGCCACAAAATCATGGCCATCAAATGTATCGCCGCGGACGGCAAAGAAGAGCTCTCCGCAAGCGACCGTCCGGGAATCAATGGAATACCCGACTGCCGTCAGACCGGGATCGAAACTGCCTTGGGCGTCGAGAATGCCGGCCACCTGGCCCAAGGTCAGTTTCATGAGTGGACCTCGGTATTCTTTGCCGGCGCCACCAGTTCGTAACCGGCCTGTGCCAGGGTATCGCGCGCGACTTCGACATCATCGAAGGC
>CAZUCM010000270.1:0-5023 GCA_964619235.1 uncultured Terriglobales bacterium | reverse complement strand
TTCGCAGCAGAGACCGCGTTTGTTGGAAATTGGACCATGAATCAAATGAAAGCGAAAACTCCGCGACACCGGCTCACGCCGGCCGGCCGTGCGCTGGTGCGCTCGGCACGTGTAGCCCGACAGATTGCCCGCGCCCACGGCACCCCCATTTACTTGTGGCGTAACGGAAAAGTCGTCGCCGAAAAACCCTGATCGTCACCGCCAAGGCGCCAAGAACGCAAAGGTGGGGTGCCCGTCCTTCCATTTTCCGTCCCCATCTGCCAGCTCCCAGCTCCTATTTTCGCTCCGCGAAAATCCTGTAGCCGATAGTCCACAGACGAAAAGCGCGCGAAATGGCATAACATCACTGTTATGCCTAAGCGCAATTCTACTCTTGTTCAATTCGGGCGTAACGTTGCCCGCCTTCGCAACGAGGCCGGGCTGTCCCAGGACAGCATTTGTCCAACCGGATAGAAGAATAGTGGGGTAATAGAATGGAATGGGAATTGCTAAACCCAGAATGGGAGAATCTTTTTTTTACAACGTATGGACGGAAAGCGCTACATTTTCGAATTTATGGACGGCGCCGCACGGCGATTCCGGCAAGTGCGCGGCGGGCAGTCCATCTCTTCGATCACGCGCCCTTTCAACATACCAGGCACATATATTACGGTCAGACTTATGAAACGGCTTGTGGTTACTGGGCAGCTTGTGCTCTTGCTGGCTTTGTCGCTAAGAGGGCAGGAAGAGCCGTTGACCCATGCCAGCCAAATTCGCGATCTTTCCCGCGCCGAGGCCGCCAAACACCTTCCGGTCAAGCTCCGCGGCACGCTCACTTACTATAACCCGGTTTGGAACGCCCTGTTCCTTCAGGACGAAACCGGGGCGGTCTACGTAACATGTCATGACGCTGGTGACGACATCACCACCAACCTTCAACCGGGACAAATCCTCGAGGTGACGGGCAAAACCGATGTAGGCGCTGTCCATTGCGATATTGCCGCCACCGCGTTGCACGTCGTCGGAACCGGCCCTCTGCCGCCGCCCCTGGACCTGTCTGTCCCGAATC
Source organism: uncultured Terriglobales bacterium (assembly GCA_964619235.1). Classification (GTDB taxonomy): domain Bacteria; phylum Acidobacteriota; class Terriglobia; order Terriglobales; family Acidobacteriaceae; genus CAZUCM01. Next base: position 3,975 of record CAZUCM010000270.1, on the reverse strand, counting down.
TTTTGACCAAAGAAAACGAACGCCTCCGGGTGAAGGCGACCGGACAAATCTTCAGCATCGGCAACGTGGGAGGGCGGCCCTCCTTGCAATTGCTCACTGCGTCCGGTTTTCTCTTGGATCTGGACCTCCCGCAAGGCTCGTACGCCGAGGCCGAAAACTTGGCTGGATCATCGATCGAGTTAGAGGGCGTTCTGGCCTTGGAACTGGCGCCCGGCAGACGGTTCACCGGGCAATTTAACATTTTTGTCACGGAGATGGATGCCGTCCGGACCATCAAATCGGTTCCCATTGTCCCGATTGCCAAACTGGCGGCGAACGGCCAGCCGGCGCGGATTCGCGCTATTTTGGAAGATTCGCGGCCGGGCTCCGCGCGGGTGCGGGATTTCTCCGGCTTTGTCGAGGTCGAGTACGCGGACAAGTCGGCTTTCTCCCCCGGCACAACCGTCGAGATTTTCGGCTATCCCGAGCAACGCTCCACCGGTTTAGTCATGACGCGAGCCAGGGCCTCTGTTCCCGTTTCGGGAGATCCGAGCCTTCCAGTCTTGACCACCATCGCGAAGGTCCGCGATCTGTCCGCGCAGGAAGCCGCGCGAGGGTTCCCTGTTGAGGTCCGAGGGGTGGTGACCTTCGACGAATCGGACTCGGAGAATCTTCAATTGCATTTTGTGCAGGATCACACGGCGGGGATCTATGTCAGTTTGTCGGACATACCATCCAATGTCCTCCCACCCGTCGGCACCAGCATCGAGCTTTGGGGCTTCACCGATCCCGGGGGTTTTGCTCCGCTCATTGTGGCGGAAGGGCTGCGCGTCATCGGCCCGGGCAAATATCCAAACGCCGCGCTTATCCCCTCCCAACTCTTGATGACGGGAGCGCTGGACAGCCAATGGGTTGAGGTCCATGGCGTAGTTCGCTCCGCCACCGCCGCCGCCAACCACATGCTGGTCAGCCTCTCCACCGGGGACGCTCTCATTCAAATGGTCGTGATGGGCGGCGCCCACACGATTCCGAGCAATTTTATCGGCGCCTCGATCCAAGCCAGTGGCGTCTGCCGGACTCTTTTCGACACACACCGGCACTTGCAAGGGATCGGCATTTGCGTCCCAGACTGGGACCAGATCGAAATCAAGGAGGCGGAAGTGGCCGATCCGTTCCAACTACCACCGAGCCCCATTAGTGGATTGTTTGAGTTTCACGGCGGCGGTTATGGGTTGAATCGTTTCCATATTCGGGGCAGGAATATTCTACAAGAGCGCAATGGGGCGTTCTTCGTCCAGGATGCCTCAGGCGGCATCCTCGTCCAAGCCAGTGAGACCATCCCCGGCACAGATTGGGTCGATGTGGTGGGGTTTCCGGCCTTGAAGGATCAATTGCCCGTGCTGCAAGATGTTCTGGTGCGTCCGACGGGCCCGCACGTGTCGACGCCCACCCCAATCCGCCCCACCCGGTTGTCACCAGAAACCGCACTGGACGAAGCGCTCAACGCCACTCTGGTTACGTTAGACGGACGTGTGCTGACCCATTCCTATAGCACGTCGGAAGAGACTGTGGCGGTGCAGTTCGGGCAACGATTGATTGACGTGATCATGGTGAGCTCCGACCGCGGGCCCTTGCTGCAGTTCGCGCCCAACAGCACCGTTCGGTTTACTGGCGTCTATGTGGCGCAGCTGGACAACAACCGGCAGATTCAATCGTTTCAAATTCTGCTGCGCTCGCCGGCAGACGCCGTGGTGATCTCGGTCCCGCCCTGGTGGACGGCCCTGCACGCCTTGTATGTTTTTGGCGGATTGAGCGGCGTTCTTTTGCTGGCGCTGGCCTGGGTCGCCGGATTGCGCGAACAGGTCCGACGCCGCACGACCCAACTGCGTGCAGAAATCAACGAACACAAGAACACTGAAACCAAGCTCGGAGCTGAGATTGTAGAACGGAAACGCTCCGGAGAAGCCCTACGTCAAAGCGAGGAACGCTATCAACTGTTATTCAGCAAAAATCCACTGCCCATGTGGGTGCTTGATGCCGAAACCCTCCGATTCTTGGCCGTCAACGAAACCGCCGTCCGCGAATATGGTTATTCAGCTGACGAATTTCTTTCCATGGCCATGGAGGAAATCCAGCCCTCGCAGGACGTTCCTGCTTTATCGCGATATATTGCAACGGGAAAAACTCCCGGTGCGGATTCCGTGGTCGGCAGGCATCGAAAGAAAGACGCCAGCATCATTGATGTCGAAATAATTTGTCGTAAGATTGTCTTTGATGGCCGCGATGCCCGATTGGTGTTGGCCAACGACATCACTGAAAAAAAGCGGCTCGAAGCACAGTTTTTGCACGCCCAGCGCATGGAAGGAATCGGCGTACTGGCTACGGGCATGGCGCATGACCTTAATAATATACTTGCTCCTATTCTCGTGTCAGCAGGGATACTGCGTTGCGAACTTACGCCGGAGGAGCGAAACCAGACAATCACACGAATTGAGACGAGCGTCAAGCGGGGCGCAGATATTATCCAGCAGGTAATGACGTTTGGGCGCGGCGTGAGCGGTGAACGGGCGGCGATTAATCCTGCCGACCTGGTGGAAGAAGTATCGAAGATTACCGGGCAGACTTTTCCAAAAGATATTACAATCACATTGGATACAGAGCCCGGCCTCCGGCCAATCATCGGCGACAAGACGCAAATTCACCAGGTACTTCTCAATTTGTGCATCAATGCACGTGACGCCATGCCCAAGGGTGGCACGCTGTGTCTCTCCGCCAGGAATGTCATGATGGATGCGCCGTTTTCCAACGGCGACCAGCAAGTTTCTCCAGGCCCGTATGTAAGGCTGCAAGTCACAGACACAGGAGAAGGGATTCCAGCAGCCAATCTCGATAAAATATTCGATCCATTTTTTACTACCAAGGAACTTGGCAAAGGCACCGGGCTGGGCCTGTCTACAGTGCTCGGCATCGTAAAAAGCCATCGGGGGATCGTGACTGTCGAAAGTGAACTTAAGAAGGGAACCACTTTTAAAGTGTTGCTACCGGCCTCAGGCAAAACGGTCAACGGCGCTGAATTAAATGCTTCCATACCGCTGCCTCATGGCAAGGGCCAGGCAATTTTGTTCGTCGATGATGAGGCAGACATCGTGTCAGCGAATTGTCGGATGCTGGAAGAATATGGTTACAAAGTCCTGGCAGCCAAAAGCAGCGACGATGCGCTGGCCATTTTCGCGCGAAATGGCCAATCCATTGACGTGGTTGTAACGGACATTATGATGCCCGGAATGAATGGCATGGAGCTCATTCGAAAATTGAAGAAAATCGCCCCCGAAATCAAAGTTATCGCCACGAGCGGATTGGGGAGGAATATGGGAGGCTCTCCTCAGGCGGCAGAAATGGAATCCTTAAACGTTATAAATTTTTTGCGCAAACCCTATACGGTGCAAAATCTTCTGACCACTCTGTATGAGGCTCTTGACGAGAAGCAGATGGTGCAATATCACTAAATATATATATAGCTTGCGCATTGACCCGCTGCGTATCAGCCGATCACTTTGACAAAGTCCTTTAATTTCTTGCCGGTATAGAAAATTATTCATTTGCCCGCCGCGCCCATATAAGCCAGACCCTGATGCGCCGTGACTTTTTTCTCCCCAAACCGGGTTGACGGGCGCAAAATCGCGTCATGCCTCGCCGGAAGAAAATGGCGCCTGCCTCAACCCTTTAGCATTCAGCTTTCGGCCTTCAGCCTTGCTGCAATCCTGTAGCCGATAGTCCACAGACGAAAAGGTCGCGAAATGGCATAACATCACCGTCATGCCTAAGCGCAATTCAACCCTCATCCAATTCGGGCGTAACGTGGCCCGCCTCCGCAACACGGCCGGACTGTCCGAAACACGCAGGCCGGTAATGCCGGCCTACCAAACCCAATTTGTTCAGGCTACGGGCGCATGTCATAGGAATATCGGGTAAATGATGCCATTAGCTGCCATTTCA
>CAZUCM010000269.1:0-5039 GCA_964619235.1 uncultured Terriglobales bacterium | reverse complement strand
TCACGCTCGGATACGACTTGTCCCAGTCAATGCCGGAAAAGAAAACGGACTAACCACCGTAGACCCAAAGGGGAATTCTCGCTTCCTGTCGTCCGCCCCTTTGCCGCCGGGCCTGGAAGCCCTCGCCCACCCTCGCATCAGCAGCCGGCGCAAAGAAGCGGGCACCCAAACTGTTGGTCGATCAGACGCGGAAAACCACAAAGATTGCGCCATCCGCCTCTCAATGGGAAAACCACAGGTAAAGCCAGGCCCCGGCTGCCAACGCCATGAGAAGGGCAGTGGGGGTGCGAGGGAAAACCCAGCCCGTCCCATGTATCAGCTTTCGTAATTTAAGGACAGAAATCCAAACTACGAAACTGGCGCAGAGAAACATCGCCCAGCGCTTCGGACCGCGAATCGCAGGCTCAAGTAAAGACAGGCCGTACAACAGTGTCGCCGCAATGATTCCGAGTATGTACGGACTCCGGCGGCAGTCTTGCTTTGAAAGCGACGTTTCTTGCTCGGACATAATTAGAACTCCCGGCTCCTAAAATATCCGCCACGTTGGGCGGGTGGGGCGGGTGGCCCAACTTGCCCTTCCCATTCCTGACCGACCAGCGCCTTGGGTGCCCGGTTCTTTGCCCGGCACCAGGATGCCGCGATTGGCGCGAACGTCTATTGCCGGGGCAAAGGGCCGGAAGCAAAATCCTTGCGCACGCTATGCAAGCCCATCTCAAGCGCTATTACGGCTACGGACACGCTGTTGGTCGATCAGACGCGGAAACCCACAAAGGGTTGGCCCCCCGCCCCAAACTCGCCCGGCACCTCAGAAACGGCAACCTACTGCACCCGGCCTCGGTGGAGCTTAGACCCCATGCCGCGCCGAAGCTCCTTCAACAACTGTCGCGCCTCATCCTTCGACCCTTGCGTAGCCCAAGCCGATGTGGACGCTTGGTTCAAGTACTGGACTGCCTTTCCTATCTGACTCTTGCTTAGATGGATCTTAGCTATTTCCAGATTAGCGTCGCCATCCCCGCCGTCTACGGCTCTATGAAACCACAGCAGAGCGCGTCTTGTATTTTTTCTCTTAATCCAAATCGCGGCAATGTTGTTTGCTGCAAATCCGGACCCGCATCTGTAGGCACGCCGGTACCAATGGAGCGCAGCGTCTTCATCCGCCTTGACGCCGACGCCGGCATCATAGAAGTAGGCTATCGTCTCAATTGCGGTACCCATGCCGGCCTTGGCAGCAGCAAGATAAAGATGAAAGGCAGCGCGAAGTTTGCCACGGGCCCACTCTTCACCGGCACGCTGGTGCAACACGCCAGCCTTGGTTTCGGCGGAGAGGTTCCGGAATCCTCGATGTGCTTCATCCGCTGTCAATATCCAAGCCCGCTTTGGCATGCCCTTGGTCATGGAGCAACCCCCGCTGGCACCAATCCGCTACCTGCGGTTCCAGCACCTTCATCCGCAGGTCCTTCGGTACCAACAGCAACCGCGCCTTCAAGGATCGCAGCAGTTCCGGCAGTCCCAACCATACCGAGTATCTTACCCCCTGAACCCTGGTTTGAACTTCTTATCCGGCTTTGCGGTCCCACTGGGCTTTGCCGTTCTCCCTATCCACCCCATGAATGCCTTACTTACTTTGCAGCCAGTTCGCCGTACCAGTAAGACGCCGTCACTCCGCCATCCATAAGAAAGTCGCTGCCGGTGATGAACGCGCCGTCCGCGCCCATAAGGAGCGCCCCGACAGTTCCGACCTCGTCAGGGGTGGCGGCGCGCCCGACCGGGCACAACTCGATCATGCGCCGGTATCCTTCGCCGCGCGGACCGTTCAATTCATCCTTCGCCAGCGGGGTGATGACGATGCCGGGGCTGATCGTGTTGACCCGTGCACCGCGCTTGCCCCACTTCACCGCCTCGGCCATCACCCGCAGCGCGTTCCCACGCTTGGAGAGCTGGTAAGCGTGAAGCGAATCCTTCACCTGATCAGGCTGGAGCATGGGGAGCGACAACAGCTCGCCGGCGGGCGTCGTCGCCAGCGCCGCGTTCTGCTCAGCCGTCAGCGCGTCCAGGCGGTGCCCCGACTGCGAGGCGATGACGACGCCGGCGCCGCCCCGGGCGATGACCTTGCCGAACTCCTCCAACACCAGCGCGGTGCCGTAGAGATCGACGGCGAGGATCGTTGCCGGCGACGCCTGCGAGGGAGAGACGCCGGCGGCGTGAATGAGGCCGGTCAAATCCCCGATCGCAGTGGCTGCCTCGACCAGTCCGTGAACCGACTCGCGCGACGAAACATCCACAGTCTTCGTGCTCACCTCGAATCCGGCATTGCTCAGCACCTCGGCCGCTGCATCGGCGTTCTTCTGGCGCAAGTCAGCCAGCAGGACGTGCTTGCCCGCGCTGACCCTCCGCGCGATCGCCTGACCAATCGATCCGGCTCCGATTACGACTACGACGTTGCTCATGGTGATTTCCTTTCGTTCACGAATTGTTTCCTAAACTGAATCGCCCGGTGACCGTGTGCCGGAGGCGGCAGATGAGCGTGCGAGCATCGCCTCCAGGTCGTCACGGACCCGTTTCGGCTCGTCCGGAAGCGGCATGTTCACCGCGTCGCGTACGCCGTCCAGCGTGCCTTGCGGGTCGGCATCGAGAGGAGCAAAGAGCGCGTCGAAGTCCTCCGCTGCCGGGCCCTTGCTTGCGATGAGTTCAAAGGTCTTGCGCAAAGCATGATCCGAGACGAGGCTGCGCACCAGCACCTCGGCGATCTGGCGTCGCGCAATGACGCCATCGCTGGAATTGCCGGCCTGGGCGGGGGGCCACCTTGTCCTTCCCATTCATGCCGACCATCGCCTTGGGTGCCCGGTTCTTTGCACCGGCATCAGAATGCTGCAATTGGCGCGAAAGCCTCTTGCCGGGGCAAAGGGCCGGACCTACAATTCCTGCTCACGCTATGCAAGCCCATCTCAAGCGCTAATACGGCTACGGGCATTCCCACTTTATCACCTGCAGCTGCTATCGCCGCCAGCCACTATATACTCCACATGAGCGCAAAGACCTGTTTCTCGTCATCCTGGAGCCGGTCCGCTTGTCCCGGTCAATGCCGGAAAAGAAAACGGACTAACCCAGTTAGACCCAAAGGGGAATTCTCGCTTCCTGTCGTCCGCCCCTTTGCCGCCGGGCCCGGAAACCTTCGCCCACCCTCGCATCAGCAGCCGGCGCAAAGAAGCGGGCACCCAAGCTGCTGGTCGATCAGACGCGGAAACCCACAATGGGTCGGCTGAATCATTCTGGTATTGGTTATCTTTCCTTGGGTTTTACTCCGTGCCCTGTGTGTCCTCTGTGGTGAATAAGCTCATATTTTCCTTCAGGTACCCTTTGCGCCGGAACCAATCTGCCATCGCCTCCTGCAGGCGGCTCAGGGGAACGCGCGCGCCGACTTCCATGCAGCCGTCGGAGCAGGGCAAGGTGTCGTCGAAGACGGCATCATTGGTGAAACTCCGCATGGCAAAGCTATCCAGCCATTTCAGCGGCGCGGGACGCCGCTCTCCATCGGCTTCGTAGGTGATACGGATTTTGCGGGCAAACACGATTCGACCGTTCCCCGTTTCAGCTTTCACGTTCCACGCTTGGCAGCGGAGCCGGATGAACGGCCACCTGGAACCAGGAACGTGGAAGCAGAAACGCAAACAGGCGGTAGGCCAGCAACACCGCGAGTATGCCGCCATAGATCACCGGCAGGGTGACATCTCTCTTTACCAGCCAATAGAAATGGACCACGCCGGCCAGCGCGCTGAGATAAACCAGGCGATGCAGCCACTGCCACCGTTTGCCCCCCAGTCTTTGGATCATCCTGCGGGTCGAGGTCACCGCCAGGGGAATCATCAGCACGAATCCGGCGAATCCCACGGTAATGAACGGCCGTTTGACGACATCTTTGGCCATGTCATGCAGATCGAAAAACTTATCCAGCCAGATATAGGTCACAAAATGCAGGCAGCCATAAAAGAACGCATACAGCCCCAGCATGCGGCGGAAGCGAATCAGTTCCGGCCATCCCAAAAGTTTGCGGATGGGCGTGACGGACAAAGTGACCAGCAGAAAGATCAGCGTCCACAGACCCGTGGAATGCGTGATCACCTCAATCGGGTTGGCCCCCAGTCCGTCGTGTAATCCCTTCCACGCCAGCCGCGCCAGGGGAAGAAGACAGGCCAGAAAAACTGCCGGCTTCCATATGCGGATTACTTTCAATTCTTTTCTCCCGGGAAATGTGGGTGCTCGCCGCCCGCCGCCGGCGCTGCAATCGGTTTTTCCGTACGCCTTTTCAAAACCATTCCCCCGCCATATTTGTGACGCGCTTCACTAGAAGTTCTTCCGCAAATCCATACCGCTGTACAGGCCGGCTACCTGATCGCCGTAGCCGTTGAACATCAGGGTTTTGCGCTTAAAGAATTCGCCGATGCGCCGTTCGCGAGCCTGGCTCCAACGGGGATGATCCACCTCGGGATTCACGTTCGAATAAAAGCCGTATTCGCTGGGCGCGGCTTTGTTCCACGCTGTGGCCGGTTGCGAATTCACCAGCCTGATCTTGACCACCGACTTGATACTCTTAAATCCATACTTCCACGGCACTACCAGACGGATGGGAGCGCCATTCTGGTTCGGCAAGACCTCGCCGTACAAGCCAAACGTAAGCAGCGTGAGCGGGTGCAGGGCTTCGTCCAGGCGCAGTCCTTCGACATAAGGCCAGTCGAGAACACTGGAATTCTGACCCGGCATCTGTTTCGGATCGTACAGGGTAGTGAACTCGACATACTTCGCCTGGGAGGCCGGCTCGATTTGCCGAAGAAAATTACCCAGCGGGAAGCCGAGCCACGGAATCACCATGGACCAGCCTTCCACGCAGCGATGCCGGTAAATCCGCTCTTCCAGCGGATATAGCTTCAACAGACCGTCGATGTCGTAGGTCTTCGGCTTTTTCACCAGGCCTACGACCGCCACAGTCCACGGCCTGGGATGCAGATACTTCGGGGCTTCGCTGGACGGACTGTATTTGTCGG
>CAZUCM010000268.1:0-5057 GCA_964619235.1 uncultured Terriglobales bacterium | reverse complement strand
CCGGGCAAAGACGCACACATGCCGTTGGCGCTTGGCCGTTGATTTTGGTACGTTGGTCGCCGGCCAAGTTGTGCAAAAAGCTTGGAGTCAATTGCCTGGTTCCGGAGGATACACAGGTGGGGAACAGCCGGGAGAGGCAGGTTACGGCGATGGCCAACGACTGCCTTCGTTGCAAAAAGCAACCCCGGCTTTACGCCGGGGTTGCAGAAAGAGGCAAAGGTGGGAAGGTCTTAGGGAAGGCGACGCAAGATGCCGTTCCATCCGGAACGGTTTCGGACAAATCGAGAAATTTGGAAGATGGTCAGACTCATGTCACAAGGCCTCTTTTAGTGGTCTTACAAAGTGCATCTCAACAACCAAAGTCATCAATTTTGCCAAAACCTTTCATAAACTTCTGAAGCCTTTGCGGATCATCAAGTTAATACCAATAAGAAGAAGGATTTGCACAGCGGTCGAAAGCCAACCCCGCCTGAGTATTGGTATTTTTATTCCACTAATATGGACCTTACCTACCTATTATGTAACTGCTTGTGCTCTTCCATCGCTTTCAATTTGTTCAGCAAGGCCTTGTAGCTGACTTTCAGTATCTTTGCCGCCTGACGGCGATTCCATCGAGTTTGGGTTAACACGCGTTCGATGGCCTCGCGTTCGGCCTGCATGGCCGCCCGGCGTCCGATTTCCAGCAAGGACGGCATTTCCAATACCTCGCCAGGTATCGCCGGAGAAAGCTGGGGAAGCTCTCCAGCGTTCGAATTCGGCCCTGCGGCTTTCCCGTCCCAGGGGGAAGAAAGTGCGCCGAGGGAGGACAGAATGGGTTTGTGGGTGGAGAGCTCGCGGATAATCTGCGGCTCGTTGCCGACGATCACATAACGTTTGACCAGATTTTCCAGTTCACGAATGTTCCCCGGCCAGGAGTACTCCAGAATCCTATTCACGGCGTAGGCGGAAAACTGCGGCAAATCCTTGCCGTAATATTCGCTGTATTTGCGCAGGAACAGGTCAAGGAACAACGGAATCTCTTCCCGCCGCTCGCGCAAAGGGGGAATATGAATGGTCACGACGTTGAGCCGGTAGAAAAGATCTTCGCGAAAGGTCCCGTCCTCTACGGCACGCTCCAGAGGTTTATTGGTGGCGGCCAGAACGCGCACGTCCACGGCAATATCGCGTTTGCCTCCCAGCCGCGAGAATTCGCCGTCCTGCAGCACATGCAACAACTTAGCCTGCAGTGCGGGATGCATTTCACTGATTTCATCGAGAAATAGCGTTCCATTGTTGGCCTGGTCAAACTTGCCCAGTTTTTGCCGGTTCGCGCCGGTAAAGGCGCCCGGCTCATAACCGAACAACTCGCTTTCGAGCAACTCGTAGGGAATGGCCGCGCAGTTCACCTTGACGAAGGGTTTCTCGCGCCGGGTAGACTGGGCATAGACCATGCGGGCCACGACTTCTTTACCCGTCCCGCTCTCGCCGCGGATGAGCACGGTGGCATTCGTATCGGCCACCTGCTCGATGGTCATCTTCACCTCTTCCATCTTGGGGCTGGTGCCGAACAGCATGGCGAAGTCCGACTGGCGGCGCACTTGTTCGCGTAACTGCGTCACCTCGGTGACCAGATGCTGCTTCTCCAGCACCTTGGCAATACGCGCATCGAGTTCTTTGGGTTCAAAGGGCTTACTGAGATAATCATCGGCTCCGAGCTTGGAAGCGCGGAAGATCAACTCGGGATCGTTCTGCGCCGACAGCATGATCACCGACACGTCCGGCTTGATCTGTTTCATGCGCTGCAGCATGTCGATGCCGTCCATTCCGGGAATCGTCATACCGAGCAGCACCAGATGGGAGTCGTTGATCCGCAGGATTCGGATCGCCTCTTCCCCACTATCGGCTATGCTGACTTCGAAGTTCCTCCGTGCCAGATACGTCTGCAGGTACTTGGCCATGCCGGCATCGTCGTCAACAATCAGGATACGAATTTTTACGTCTGCCATTCTCTTCCGTCACCCTCGAATGCCCCGCCACACCGGCGGAAGTGTGCACTGCCGGAACTCGCCAGGCAACTGGCCGCAGCGGATTGCCCCCTTTGTCCCTCCAAAACCGGCCCCTCCTCTGCGCGGCTGGCGCCACACTGGGAGGATTAGATTAAGTCGCACATTGTACTACGATTCCACTTTTAAGCATCAGGATGTCCAATTCGGAAGATTTGTATCCCCTTTTTTCGTATCTGGCCGGATGCGCCACCGGTCATACGCACCCAAACTGCAAAATGCCGAAAATTATTCTTGCTGAACCTGCGTGAAAAGCAAAAAAAGAGCTGCGCACGGCAACGCCGGGCGCAACTCCTGGATTCAGGGAAGGCCAACCTCTAACTTACGCTGCGAAGCTTTCCCGGCACGAAATGATAGGGTGGCCAGGGGCCACTAACCACTACATCGCAGTCTTTCAATTGCCGCAGCCCGGCCGAGCAGCGCATCTGATACTTGTCCACGGCCCGAGTGTCGATGAGATGGGCGATATCGATCATCAGCCCTCCGGCATCGGCTTTCTTGCACGAAACCTCTTCCTGCAATGGATTGAACATCTTGTGAACCTGGACGCTGACGGCCCGCGCCTTGGTTTGCACCTCGCGTTCCCGCTTCGCCCGCTGGCGCAACTGCGTCAGGTATTCATTGCCGATCTTGGAGGCCAGGGGCAGAACCACGGCTTGCGGCATCTCGGAATCATGCAGGGTGACTTTCAAGTGCATCTCCGATTTTCCCCGCAGATTTGCCACCGAATCCAGGAAGATGCGCCGGTTGCCGCTTACAGCGCGGCGCAAGGCCTCATCCGTATCGAACACCGTACCGAAGCGGATGGGCAAAACCGTGGCACAGCGAAAACACTCCGCAACAACGTGTCCATGCTCGATCAATGCGCGCTGATCCAGTCCGCCATCGCGCACGTATTCACTTACGATTACGGCAAATTCCCCGCTGGGATAGGCAAGCACTTGCGCATTTTCCACTCCATGCAAGCCCGCTATGGGATAAGGGCGGCGGGCGCGAACGGCGCCGCCAAAGACTTGTGACTCAGTAATACAGTAGGCATACCATGCCATATAGGCTCTCCGAATTATTGCCGCAGCTTTTCGTGAGTCTGGGCGTACCAATACGGGGCCGATGTAAACAAAAATGCTTGTGTAATTACTGCATTCTATGGCTCAAGCGTGGGGAGGGACGCCGCCATAATTCCTGTAGATCCTTGCTGGGCTGCGTTCTTCAAGGATTCTGAACGGCGCGGCGCTGCTTTTACGCTACTACAATCGCCGCCAACAAGCCAGAATTCGCCGCCGGAAACGTGCATTCTTAGTCACCCGGATTCCCAAAATGGGAGAGCATCTGTTTTGTTTCCCGTGATTTCCATATCCGGAGCCACCTGCCTGCCGGGAGCGATATTCCAAACCCGCCAGTTACGGCGATAGTTACTTCCGCAGCTCATTCTGAACAATTTCTTTTGACCGGAAGACGATTTGCGCCATCTCATTCAAGGTGGGCCCAGATCGTAACCTGACGGCATTTCGCGCATTGGTTGGACGCAAGGGAAGAAAACGTGCAGCCACAGCGGGCGGGCATTCCCGCTCTTTGAAGATGACTTACGAACGCAAACCGCAGTTCGACGTATCCCCACCGGCAGGGTTCGTCGTAAAGGTTCTCTCCGAGCTGAATGAGCGAACGGCACGGGAGCGCTGGCCGGCGGTGAACGTGATTTTGCGCCTGGCGATGCTTTCCGGCCTGCGAATGCAATTGGACGCCACGCTCAATCTTTTATGCGATTTTGCCGGGGAGATTGTGCCCCACGAGAGTTCTCTCACCTATTTCTGGAACGAGGATGAGCAGAGCGTACAACTCCGCGATGCCCGCGCCAAAGGATCCGCGATGCCGGAGGGGCTGGGACACGGCAATCTATTGAATTTCTGGGCCACCAAATACAGCCGGCCGATTCTGGCGACGCGCGGACACAGCAGCCAGGTGGATGGCCTGCTTGATTCTCTGCAAGCCGGATCGGCGCTGACAATCCCCCTGTTCGTCAGCAATCGAGTGATGGGATCGCTGCAGTTGTTCTCCCGCACCGGCAACTCCTTCTGCCAGGACGACGCCCAAATGCTGTGGATCTTATCGCTGGTGGGCGAAACCCTGCTGACCCACGATTATTCCAACGAGGGCTTGCTGCGCTTCGCTTTTACCGATTATCTGACCGGTCTGAAGACCCGCGGATATTTCGAGCAGCAACTGGAGCTCGAGATCAAGCGCAGCGAGCGCAAAAAGAGCCAGTTTGCCCTGTTGATGATCGATATCGATTTTTTCAAGCTGCTCAATGACCGGCATGGCCATCACGTGGGCGACCAGGTATTGCGCGACGTAGCTTCCTTGCTGATGAAAGACATGCGCGAAGTGGACACGGTGGCGCGTTACGGGGGAGAAGAATTCGTCATCATCCTGCCCGAGACCAGCGGATCGGGCGCCCGCCAGGTGGCCGAGCGCTTGCGCCGCACCGTCGAGCAAACCAAGTTTTTTGCCGAATCACCCCAGGCGATCGAGCGGGTAACCATCAGTCTGGGTGTGGCAATTTACGAGCAGGACGCCATATTCCGGCGCGATCTCATCAAGAACGCCGACACCGCCCTTTACGCCGCCAAGTCTGGGGGACGGAATCAAACCATGCTCTATTCCGAACTTGCCCGCCAGGAGAGCCGCGAAGTTTCCTGACCGGCTTTGCCGCGGGATTATCGTTACGCTGTCCAAGGCGCGGCAAACTTCCGGCCCGATTTGGCATCTCTGATTGTGTTGCCGTGCTCGTCAGGGCCATTTGGCACGACATAACGGGCTATTTTCAATCCAGCAGTTTCATCGAATGCATTCGCGGCAGGGAGGGCGTTATGAGGTATTTTCTGTTTGGCTTGGGGTTAGGCTTTGGCGCGGGCGTTCTGTTTGCACCCAAGAGCGGCCGGGAGATCCGGGAAAACATCGCGGACCGGGCCGGAGATCTGGCGGACTCGGCAAAAGTTGCGATCGAGCACGGACGTG
>CAZUCM010000267.1:0-5077 GCA_964619235.1 uncultured Terriglobales bacterium | reverse complement strand
CAATCCCTGGCGCCGTATCTCGGAGAAGACATTCTGATTCAGAATGTGCCGGGGCGGGGTTATATTCTGCGCAGCCGTGGTGTGCCCGCCGGCGGGCAACGGTTTTCCTTTCTATGCGGCCCTCCCATCACGCAGCCCTCCGCCTTTTTTGGACGGGAGCTCGAACTGAACCGGATCTATGGCGTATGGAACCGGCTGCCTTTGCAGCATGTCGCCATCATGGGACCGAAGCGCAGCGGCAAAACTTCATTGCTTCACTATCTGGAGCGCATTCACCAGATTCCGGTGGACGAGTTGCGGCCAGGCCAGAAGAGCCGATGGTTAACCGATCCGGAGGCCTACCGCATCGTATTCGTCGATTGCCAGGATGCGAGGATGCGCACGCAGAGCGCGATGATGGAATCCATTCTCGCGCAACTCGGACTGCCGGCTCCGCATTCCTGCTCAGCCGCGGACTTTACCGAGATATTAAGTGGAGGCATTGCCGGCCCCACGCTTCTATTGTTCGATGAACTGGAGGCGGCGTTGTGCGCTCCAGACGTGGATGCCGGCTTCTGGACGGGATTGCGCTCGCTGGCCGCCAATCATACTCGCGGACTTCTGGGATATGTCGTCGCCATGCATGAAGACATAAGCAGCCTGGTGAACACAAACGACCCGCAGTCACCCTTCCTTAACATTTTCGGCCACACTCTGACCCTTGGCCCGTTGACCGCCACGGAAGCCCTGGAGTTGGTGCGCAGTTCCCCCCAACCATTTCCCGAAAGCGACGTGGAGTGGATACTGGCCGAAAGCGGCCGTCATCCGTGTCTCCTCCAGCTTCTATGCGATACTCGACTGACCGCGCTGGAAGAAGCTCAACCCGAGGAGTTATGGAAGAAGGAAGGACTCAGGCGCATCAGCCGTTTCCGGCATCTGCTGGAGAAGGCCTGAGCTGGGAGGCGGAGGCAGCGTCACCCGGAAATCCTGAACTTGCCGCGAACGTCCTGGTCGCCGGATTCCAGGCGCTGTGGTGGCTCTTCGGAAGACCATCCGCCTGGCGCAGCTTTCTTGCCGGCCGGCAACCGTCCCTTCCCGCAAACTTTACCGTTGCCGACCTGCACCGGACAACCCTGGCCGACCGCGGCACACGCCGGCTGTTGACCGGCCTCTGTGTCTCCTGGTGCATTCTTCTGCTTCTCACCAGCACGCTGGTTTCCGTTGCCATTGGCAGGTCGGTTGCACAGATCTCGTTTGCCGTACTCTATGGCTTCATCCTTTCTTTTGCCGGCACCGTGATGATCTCTTCGCTGCTGTCTGTGGCAGCCGGCGCGACCGGTGGACTGGCGATCGGGACGGTATTTACTCTGGCATGCGCGGTGGCGCTGCGCAGAGCGCACTCCGTGGCTGCCCTCGCCTTCGCCTTCAACCGTTCCAGCCAGATTGCAACCATTGCCGGAGGGATCCCCGCGGTAGTGGCGGTGGGAGCGGCAACCGGTGTGGCGATTTCGATTGGCATTGGCATGGCGGGCGCCATGACGGCGGAATTTGCCGATAGCGCTCCTCTGACCCGGCCGACCCGGCAGGTCGGCGGAGTTGTCATTGGGGTAGTGCTCAGCGGCCTGATCGACGCGTTGTTGCTGGAAGCGCTTTTCATAGCGCAAAGCCTGGCGGATGCCAACGCATTTCGAATCACCTTCGGCCTGCTGGTCGCCGCTCTGGTTTTCGCTGTGGGAGTGCTGCAAAGGCGAACTGCGAAGTGGAGGGTGGGCACGGCAACGGCATTTGGGGCCACCGCCGGCGCCAGTATTCTGTTTGCGGCCCACGTGCCGCTAAACTCCTATTCCAACCTGATTCTTTCCGGCGTATGCACTGCCCTGATGTATAGTTCCCTGTTCGCGCTGGCGTTCGCCGCCGGCACTCGCATCTCCGATTCCTCAGCCGGAGCCGTAGCCAGTGCGCTGGGGAGCGGTTTGCCGTTGGTTTTGTTCTTATCGTTCGGGACGCACACCACGGCATTTTGGCCGGCCGCACCGATGAGTTTCGTGTGCATATGTGCGGGCCTGCTGTTGCCCCGTTACGGCTACGCGGCAGCCTATCTCCTGGAAATGCCCTGGAACATGATTCTTTATCGTGCGGATCAGCGGCGGGACAAGGGAAATTTACTATTGCGCAACGCCGCTTTCTGGGACGACCGGCAGAGGCTTCCTTTGTTCGGCCTCGACGATCACCTTCTGCTTGCACTGGAGCGGAATCCGGAAGCGACGATGAAGGCTCTGACCTGGCTGGGCCGCGGGCCACAGGCGTGGGCAACGCAAGCGGCGAGAATCGAACGGTATGCCCGGACACTGGACGAATGTTCCACTCTGGAAAAAATCGGGGACATGCACCGCGCGCTCCCCATGTTTGAAGACAGCGATCCCGGCGATCCGGTCCAGTATTTTCGCAATATCAGCCGTGATGTTCACGCGGCTTTGCAGTTCGAGAGTCCCTACCAGCGTCACGCCTTGCTGCGAACCATCCACGCCCGCATGAACGATTTGCTGCTGCAAGGCTTGCCGTCCATGCACGGTGAGCGGCTACGGCCGATTTTGGCGCGTTGGAATCAGATTGCCGGAGAGATGACCGACTTCCTCTCCGAAATGGCCCGCGAATGCGGCGAAATCGAGAACCCCTATGTCATTGGCGTGCCGCTGACCGCCGAGCAGCATGTTTTCGTCGGCCGCTCGGAGGTCAGTGCGCGCCTGGCCCAGGCGCTGCTGAGTTCTCAGGCACAACCTTTGTTGCTATATGGCCAGCGCCGCATGGGCAAAACCTCGCTGTTGAATAACCTGGGGCAACTCCTGCCCGGCCAGATTGTTCCGTTTTTCGTGGATTTGCAGGGACCGGCATCGTATGCCAGCGACAGCAGCGGCTTCCTCGCCGCACTCAGCCGGGCCATGGTAACTTCGGCGAAGCGATTTCGCGGTATCCAGCTGTCGCCGCTCCCCTCCGAAGCATTGGTCACCAGTCCCTTCATGGTGTTCGACGAGTGGCTCGACTCGGTGGAACAGGTGCTGCAAGACCGGGTTCTGTTATTGGCCTTGGATGAATTCGAAGCGCTGGAGGTCAGCCTGTGGAAGCATCGGCTCGATGAAGCGGCCCTGCTGGGCATGCTGCGCCACCTTACGCAGCATCGTCAGCGCTTTCGCCTGGTGCTGGCGGCCTCCCATTCCGCAAGCGAGATGAGCCGGCTGGCGAGCTATCTTATCAACCTTCAGGTAGTGAAGATCGGGTATCTGACGGAAGCCGAAATCCGGCAGCTGGTGGAGCACCCATTACGCAACTTCGCCCTGAAATACGAGCCATCCGCCGTGCAACGCGTAATCGAACTGACAAGCGGGCACCCACACCTTCTGCAATCGTTATGCTATGAAATCGTCAGCCTGAAGAACGAACAGAGCACCGATCTGCGCTATCAGGCGAATCACTGTACCCAGGCTCATTTGTAACGTCGAGGATACGGGTTGCCGTTTGCGCGGTCTCTGTAATTCGCCGGAGGAAGTTGTGCGCCTTCGCCCGGATTAGCGCTTGCGGCACTTGCAATAACCCACTCCCCGGCCCGGCCCCAAAATTCATAAGAAGTGGACCGCTCGCGCGGACTGGAGCTTTGCCATGTCTCGAAGCTTTGCTTGCCGTAATTCTGCCGCTCCGTCTTCCAATAACTGCCTTGTTAGAAACATTCTTATCGCGGTGGTGTTGGCCGTGTTGGGCATGGCAACAGCGTTACCCGGGCTTGCGCAAACGCCCGCGGTCTCACTTTCGGGCGTCACTTCGCCCATCAGCCTGCCGGGTACGCGGGTGGGCTCGCAGGCGGCAGCGCAGAACGTGGTGCTCGCCATCAATAGCAACTTGACGATCAGCGGCATATCCGTGCCGCAATCGCAAGGCGGAGTGCAGGAATTCGCGGTAGGCGCGGTCTCCGGCTGCGCAGTGGATGGCGTAACCATGATCGCTGCCGGGGCGGCCTGCACGGTGCCGGTTACCTTTCAGCCCGGCTACGCAGGATTGCGGCAACAGCCGTTGGTAATACAGACGAGCCAGGGAAATTTCCAGTTTGGATTGGAAGGCATGGGACAGGCGCCGCAGGCAGTCTTGTTACCCGGCATAATCACTTCCGTGGCGGGCAATGGTTCGGCTGCTTACAGCGGGGATGGCGGACCGGCAATTAACGCGGGACTGAATATGCCGGATGGGATTGCGGTGGATGCGACAGCCAATCTTTTCATCGCAGAGCTATACCGTGTTCGGAGGGTGGACGCGCTGACCGGCATTATTACCACCATGGCGGGCGCGGGAAACATAGGCTACGCAGGGGATGGCGGTCCGGCAGCCAGCGCCGGGCTGAGTTATCCCGGCCAGGTGGCGGTAGACGCAGCGGGTAATCTTTATATCGCAGACTGGGGCAGCCAGGGGGTTCGTAAGGTGGATGCGGCCACGGGCATCATCACCACGGTGGCGGGTAACGGAACCCCGGGTTACAGCGGAGATGGTGGACCGGCAACCAGCGCCCAACTGGCGTGGCCCAACGGCGTAACCGTGGACGCAGCGGGCAATCTGTACATCGCCGATTTCAATAACAGCGTCGTCCGCAAGGTGGACACCTCGGGCATCATCACCACAGTGGCGGGAAATGGAACCTACGGTTACAGCGGGGATGGCAGTGCGGCGGTCAATGCCGAGCTGGCAGGACCGAATTGCGTGGCCGTGGATGCGGCGGGAAATCTCTACATCGATGATTCCGACAACAGTGCGATCCGCAAGGTGGACGCGGTGACGGGAGTGATCACAACGGTGGCGGGGAATGGCACTGCAGCATACAGCGGGGATGGAGGTGCTGCGACCAGCGCCGAACTGAGCTATCCCTTCGCGATTGCATTGGACGCCGCCGGCAATATTTACATCAGCGATTCCAACAACCAGGCCATCCGGAAAGTTGACGCGGCAACCGGCATCATTACCACGATTGCGGGCAACGGGAATCAGGGGTACGGCGGAGATAGCGGTCCGGCGACCAGCGCAATGCTGGAAGACCCCACCGGGATTGGCGTGGATGCCG
>CAZUCM010000266.1:0-5081 GCA_964619235.1 uncultured Terriglobales bacterium | reverse complement strand
TAGCCTCGCACGCTTTTGTTCGTCCGTATGTGGTGGCTCCCGCGCCGTATGTCGCCGTGGCCCCTGCTTACGTCTACCCGCGGTATGCGTATCCGGTCTATCCGGCGCCGGCAGTTGTCGCCGGCGGACGCTGGTGTCCGAGGCCCTACCTCCATGAAGCCTACCGCAACAGACGCTTCGACTGGAGACGGTAGCGTTCTACAGGTTACGTTCCACGTTTCAGGAGCAGCCCCGTGCCGGATATGGCGGGGCTGTTTCTTTTTTGCCGGCTCTTCACTCCTGTCCGCTCTGCAGAAAATGATATTCGCCATCGATCACCCCGGATGCCTTTCCCACTTCGGCGGCGGTTGGGCTGGTGATGAAGGCGCGGGCTTTGGCGACGTCCTCCACTTCGAAGAGGAAAAACACGTTGTCCGGTTGCTCAAGTTCGCGCCACAGGCTCTTCAGATGGAAGCCGGAATCTCTTTGGGCTTGTGCGTGTGAGTCGAAGACCTGCTTCCACTTGGCGAAATCCGCAACCCGGTTGCGGCATAACATGGCGATCATGGCGTTCCTCCTGACTTTTTCCATCACCGTCGGAAAGCCCGGCGTGCACGGGCATGTGCCCGCGCGCCCAGTGGCCGACGACTAACGCTCACTTGGCTCTGGCCAGCACCAGCGTGATGTCGTCGGGCTGTTCCCGGGCGCCGATCCAATCCATTACGGCTGCCAGCACCACTTCCGAGATGCGGGGCAGCGGCAAATCCCGATGTTTCATGACAACTTCGATGAGGCGCCGCTCGCCAAATTCGCCGAACTCGTTTTCCGGCTCGATGATGCCGTCGCTATAGGCCAGGAAGAGATCTCCGGGATGAAGATTCACGCATTCTTCCTCCCAGTGCGCCTTGTCGAAGAGGCCAAGCACGGTGCCGCCGCAATCGAGTTTGCGCAATGCGCCGTCCCGTCCGATCACCAGCGGCGGCAGATGGCCGCCATTGGAATAGCAAAGGCGCCGCTGTGCGCCGTCCCACAGGCCGAGAAAAAGGGTCGCGTACTTTTCCGGTGCCGTGCTGCGATAGAGGTGATGATTGAGCAACTGCAATAAAGTTGCCGGAGACTGTATCGCGCCGGCGGCCGCATCGCAATCCTCGGACGCGGAATCGGAGTCGGCGGCGGCGGCCATTTGCGCCGGCAATCGGCCGAACTCGTATACGCGTACGGCGGAGTGAAGCGTCGCCATCAGCAGCGCGGCGGAGATTCCCTTGCCGCTGATGTCGCCGAGGGCGATGGCCAGCCTGTCCTGGTCCCGCGCCAGAAAATCGTAATAGTCGCCGCTCACCGTGCGCGCCGGACGGCAAAAGCCGAATACTTCCAGCGAGGCCAGTTGCGGCGGCGCCTGCGGGAACAGTTGCGCCTGCACTTCATGCGCAATCGCCAGTTCGCTTTCCATGCGCTGCTTCTCCTGGTGCTCGGCAATCAGCTTCTGCAGCGACTCGGTCATGGAGTTGAAGGAAGTTTCCAGTGCGGCGAGCTGGTCGCGGCTGGTGACCTGGATGCGGTGCTCGAAATCGCCGCGGTTGACGTTTTCGGTGGCCCGGTACAGCGCCGCTACGGAACCGGTCATGGTGCGGGACAGGCGAATTCCGATGATCAGGGCCGCCACTTCAATCAGGGCAAAGAAAATGGCGATGGTTGCCAGGGCCACAAAAATCGAGCTGGTGTATTCGCCCAGGGAAGCGAACATGCGGTCGTCGAGCGAAGAAAGCCGGGTGCGGACACTGACAATCGCGATATTGCTCTTACCGCTGCGCCAGTCGATGACGGTAAAGGGCATGGCGAAATCGACCTCGCCATCCAGACGGTCCCGGCGTTGCGCCAGCGTGCCGCCGCTGATGGCGGGACCGATTTCCACCAACTCGCCGGATTGCGGCGAGCGCAGGCTGATGGTTTGATTCTCCGGCCTGCCGCGGGAAGCTGCGCCGATTTGACTTCGCGCAGCGGGCGCGACGGAAGGCCTGGCGTCTTGCGGACTGGTTGTTTCCGGCGGTGGAGGCCGCATAAAACCCGGCATATGGAGAGTGACCTCGCCGATGCCGGCGGCGATGCGGGCCAGGCGCGCCCGGTCAAGAGGTTCGCTGGTGATGGCGATCATCCGGGTTGAACCGGTGGAGACCGTGCTCCACGTACGCAGATAAATTCCGCCATTATCGCCAACGATGGCGGAAAAATTTTCCGCCGGCAGGTCAGGCGGCAAGGCCACGGCCGGCGAACCGGGCGGCAGGACCAGAGCCAGCGTCGCCGCCGTGCGGGATGCCATCCATACCGTCATGCGGCGAGGGGGCGACTCCAGCAGAATGGCTCCCGCGGCCTGGTCCATAGGAGCGCCACGATTGAGCTGCGCGGCGATGCCGCGGGCGGCGGTGCGGTTGATGGCTTCCAGGCGCTTCAGTTGTGCCGTCAGGTCGGAGCTGATGACGAAGGTGGCAAACTGTCCGGCGAGCAAGTATCCGGCGATGATGCCGATTGCCAGCAGCAAGACGACGGGAATCACTCCGATAAAGACATAGGTAACGAGCAAACGATTTCTCAGGCGCCACATCACGACCTGTCGAAACCATCTAAGGCATAGAAGAAACAGGCAGAGGAAAAAAGCGGCGCCGGCCAGATCGAGTGCGGCGGTGAGGCCGGGGAGAGGCGGCAGAATCAGGCGTTCGCCCAGCCGCAGGAGCAACAGCAATACCTCGAGCGCGGCCAGCCATGCCGTAATTTTCAGCATGCGGCTACGCCGGCTCCATGCCAGCCGCCAACTCCGCCAAGCCGCACTGGAGAATAATTCCGCCATGCCAGTGGAGTGAAATTATATTCGGTGCGAAGCCGCTACAGGTTCATTGCCACATAAATTCTATTTGGTTCCGGAAGCTAACAGCTTTTCCACAGTATCTTTTTCCGGTAACTGGTATGCTCAGTTCCCGTGATGCAACAACTCAGGATTCTAGTCGTAGACGATCAGCATTCCATTCTGCATACCTACCTGCTCATCCTCCGGCAACAGGGCTATGCCGCTGCCGGCGCGCCCACCTACACTGCCGCGCTGGAGAGCTTGCAGCAGGAAAACTTCGATTTACTGCTATGTGATTTCGGTCTGGACGGCGGGCGTACCGGGCTCGAGGTGATTGATGCGGCCCAGGTGCGGCAACCTGGCATCATCTGCTGGCTGCTGACCGGCTACTTTGATCCCGGCATCCTGCTGGCGGCCGAGGAACGGGGAGTGCAAGTGCTCTTCAAACCCGTGCAGGTGGGCCATCTGCTGGAGCAATTGCGGCAGCTGCAAAGTCCCCGCTGTGTGGCCTAGAGCGTATTACTCTCCCGGGATGTTAGAATTCGCTCGTGCTCCGGACCACTCTTCTGACCGTTCTTCTGGCGGCTGCCAGCGCAAGCGCGCAGCAGGCGCAACCTTTGGCGACGCCGCCGCAACTGCGGCTCAACATGGTGAATTCCTGTACGCCGGCCGAGGCGGAAAAGGGCGAGATTGCCGCCGCTTTGGCGCGAATACCGGAGAAGCCGGAGTTTGCTCCCGATTTCGAGATTGCGCGCGGACGCACCACCGGCAAAGACGGCGTTGCCGACTGGGTGCGGCTGCGGCGGGATTTTGCCGCCAGCGCCACCATGACCAGCGTGCAATTCAATATGGATATGGCCGGCGGCAAGATCGATGAGACCCTGGTGCTTCACCTGAAGGCCGGCAAGCTGGGCGAGCCGCTGCAGATCTCCCTGGAACAAGAGGTCACGGCCGGCACGCCGGCGGACATGCTGCGCGTAAATACGCCGCCCAATCGCATTCGCCTGGAGCGCTTCGGCAAGCCTTCGCTGATTCTGGCGCGCTGCCCGAACGTGGATCAGAGCGCTTACGAGCCGCTGTTCCGCATGGCAGCGGAACGCTCCGCCGCCTACAATGCCGCACTCGACGTACGCGGCACGGTTCCGGCGGAACTGGAACGATTGAAACCGGCGAAGAGAAAATAAGGTTTCAAAGGATGAATCATACGAATATGGACATTCGCGATACGGTGATTATCGGTTCCGGGTGCGCCGGATTAACGGCGGCCATTTACACGGCGCGCGCCAATATGAAGCCGCTGGTGTTTCAGGGACATGAGCCGGGGGGCCAGCTCTCGATTACCACGCTGGTGGAGAATTTTCCGGGCTGGCCGGAGGGCATTCAGGGGCCGGAGTTGATCGAAAACATGCGCCAGCAGGCACAGCGTTTTGGCGCCGAGTACCACTCGGGATTGATCTCCAAGGTGGATTTGAGCGCGCGTCCATTCACGTTGCATGCCGGCGGCGAGGAGATCCGCACGCACACGCTGATCATTGCCAGCGGCGCTTCGGCACGCTGGCTGGGAGTGCCCGGCGAACAGGCGCTGATTGGACATGGCGTCTCCTCCTGCGCCACCTGCGACGGGTTTTTCTTCAGCGGCAAAGAGATTGTCGTCATCGGTGGCGGCGACAGCGCCATGGAAGAGGCGTTGTTTCTTACGCGCTTCGCCACGAAGGTTACGTTGATTCATCGCCGCGAGCAGTTCCGCGCCTCGAAGCTGATGCTGGAGCGGGCGCGCAGCAATCCCAAGATCCACTTCCTTACCAACACCGTGGTGGTGGAGGTGTGCGATGCCGAGAGACACGAGGTCACCGGCCTGAAACTGCGCAACGTGATCAGCGGTGAGAGCTGGATTCATCCGGCCAGCGCCATGTTCCTGGGCATTGGCCACGTCCCGAATACCAAGCCCTTTGCCGGCCAGCTCGAAATGGACGAGGACGGCTATCTGCGCACGCACGATTACGTGTTGACGGGAGTGCCGGGCGTATTCGCCTGTGGAGACGTACAGGATCGGCGCTTCCGGCAGGCGATTACCGCTGCCGGAAGCGGCTGTATGGCCGCCATCGAAGCCGAGAAGTTTTTGGAAGAACACGGACGCTGAACTGTGTAATCGGGGAAAGTCTAAAAGGAAGATTCTTCAGTTGCCGGGGGGCCGGGGGGGATAATTCTGGGGGCGATTTTCCGGTCTGAAGGCGTTGGGCGGCGGGCCGATGTTGAGATCGGT